>JABFSD010000307.1 GCA_013140935.1 Acidobacteriota bacterium | reverse complement strand
ACGCGCATCTTGTTGCCGTTTCTGATGATGGTTTCATTGGCGGCAGTGGCGATGGGCGTACTCAACACGAAAGGCTATTACGCAGTTCCGGCGTCGGCCTCGACGATGTTTAACGTAGGCTCGATTTTCGGCGGCTTGCTGTGTGCTTATTTTTACGCGCCTGAATACATCACCGAGATAGCGAGTGCGTTGTGGCATCAGCGTGAGGTGACGGGCGATCAGTCGGGTTCGGTCAAAGCGATTGTCGGCATGGCGGTCGGCACTTTGTTAGGCGGCGTTTTGCAATGGCTGATTCAAGTGCCGAGCTTGCGCAAGGTGGGCTATCGCTGGCGCTGGCAAGTGAGTTTTTCCGATCCCGGCTTGCGGCAAGTGTTGCGACTGATGGCTCCGGCGATTGTGGGCGCGGCGGCATTGCAGGTGAATATAGCGGTGAGTACGAGGTTCGCTACGAGTTTGGGCAGCGAGCCGGTGACTTGGTTGCAACTCGCGTTTCGGCTGATTTATCTGCCCATCGGCGTCTTTGGCGTAGCCATCGCGACAGCTACGTTGCCGATCACTTCGCGCGCGGCGACGCTGGCTGATTTGACTGAATTCAGAACCGCGCTGGGCAAAGCCTTGCGCCTGACTTTCGTGCTGACGATTCCTTCGGCAGTGGGATTGATCGTGTTGAGCCGTCCGATCATTGCGTTGATATACGAACACGGCATTTTCACGGCGGAGGATACCGAACAAACAGCGCAGGCCTTGAGCTATTACGCGCTGGGGCTGGTGGCTTATTCGACGGTGCGAGTGCTGACGCCTTCGTTTTATGCGCTGAAAGAAACGCGCGTGCCGATGATTGCAAGCCTGGTTTCTATCGTGACGAATTTCATCGTGTGTTGGTTTTCGATCAGGATGTTTAACTTCGGCCATCGCGGCCTGGCTTTATCGGTGGCGTCAGTGGCGGTCATCAATTCTGCGTTGCTGTTTATGTTTCTCTATCGCCGCGTCGGCGCGTTGGTCGGAGCGAACTTACGCGAAACCTTCAGTAAAGTACTGGGGGCTTCGATGCTGATGGGAGGGCTGTGCTGGCTGGTAAATTGGCAAATGCACCATTGGCTCGGCGGCGAAAGGTTTTGGGTACGCGTGCTGACGGTAATGCTTTCGGTGGGCGTCGGCGTCGTGACGTTTTATACCTCCGCGCGACTGTTACAGGTAGACGAACTGCGCGTGCTCACGAACATTGTCAAGCGCAAGCTGAGCAAACGCGCTGCGTAAAAAATGGCACTTAAGAAAAAGAAATAGGGGCAAAGGAATTTGTGCGAATTCCTTTGCCCCTATTTCTTTTGCCTTATCAAATTAGCGTTGATTGTTTGAACTGTTGCCGCCCAGACGCGGGAAGTCCATCACCGTGGAAGCCGGAGCGAGTTGCGGGTTGCTGCCGGGTTTGAAGTACTTATAGGAAATCGAACGATAAAGGCGACCGGCGATATCGGCGGCGCGTTTGCCCGCTTCGGTCGAACCGGTTGTGACGACGGTGACGACGAGACGGGGGTTTTCAACGCTCGAAAACGAGGTGAACAAGCCAAGCTTGTCGGTCTCGCCCGTGCAGGTTCCGGTCTTGCCTGCGACTTGGCTCAACGGATCATACGCCAGCTTGCCTGTGCCATAATTCACCGCGCCGATCATACCGGCCATCATCCGCAAGCGATCTTCGGGCGACATTTCGATGCGGCGTTTCAGTTGCGGACGGAAGTTGATTTGCTCTTCAGCCGAACGCGGCACGCGCGGGACATACAGATTGCCGCCATTGGCGATAGCGGCGGTGAAAGTAGCAAGCTGAACTGCCGTGATACCGAACCCGTCGCCGTGGCTTGGCATGGTTCGGGTATCTTCTTCGGGAATGAAGCCGGGGCTTTCACCCGGATAGTTGATGCCGGTCATTTCACCGAAGCCGAAATTGCTGGCGTAACGCATCATTCCTTCAAAGCCTACGCGATGGCCTACGACCTGAAAGAATGGATTGTCTGAACGCGCCAGCGCGTCGGTCAGATTCATCGAATAACGCGCGGTGATGGGAACGTCGAGATTTGGGTCGAAAACGCCTTCGTGCAGGGCGGACAAGCCGGAAACCAGCTTCACTGTTGAACAGGGCTTCACCGGTGAACCCAGCGCCATCTGTTGATTGACGATGGCGAAGATGCGTCCGTTGTTTGGATCCATCACGACGACCGTGCCCGCTTTGCCACCGAGAGCTTCGATGGCGGCATGACGGATTTCAAGGTCTTCGCCCGTGCTGTTGTCTTTGAGTACGTTAGTGGCAGCGATGTTGCGCAAGCCTTCGTCGCGGGCGCGAATGGCGCGCATACGGGCTTCATAAATGGCTTGGCGGCGGCGGCGCTCGGCGGCGGCCAGAGCGGCGCGATAAGAACCGACTTTTTTGCGCTCTTCTTTGGTCAGCTTGCCTTTTTTACGCAGCAACGCCTGCATTTCTTTGGCATTCGCTTTGGCTTCCGTGCGACTGGCGCGCTTATTGCTCGAAGCCTTGCTGCTTTTGGCCTGCGTTTTTGCCGCAGGTTTTTTGCGGGATTTGGCCGCAGCTTCAATCGGCATGCATATCAAAAGCGACATGCATACGAAAAGGAACAAAACGTGCGCTATGGACGCGCGCAGATACTTCAGCATTGCTAAACCCTTTCTTTCCTGTGGGCAGCCTTGGAGTACGGCTGCTGGGCAACGATGACAGGTGGACATGCTCGGCTCAGCGTCTAATACGCGACGACTGGCCCTGAAAAAGCGCGGCGGATAGCGGCGCTTTGGGCGATACTTCAACTAATTGCACTTTCATCTTTAGGCAAGGCCGCGTGGAGACCGCTTGCGACCTTGATACGTTGTGTTGCGCCATCCGTCGAACCAGATAGCGATTGGGGTATACAACCAACGTGGAGAGAACGAACTGCATTGTGCCTACCTCCCTGTAAGGGCTTTGCAAGAAGCCCAACCCAAGGACTTGCTCGCAAAAACTACACAGAATTTTTTACATCCTGTGTCAACTATGCCGAGCAAGGGGGCTGACACGGGGGCACTCTAGCAGAGCGCTCACAGGTCTTCAACATGACTTTCAGCTTTAAGCCCAAAGTTTGGTCGTGTGAGAAAAATTTGCATAAAAATCGTCCAACGGATGCATGCCCTTTGACGAAATCAATTTCAGCGTGTAGTAATGCAGTGCCAAATAAGCAAAGGTTTATCGGTAATGAATTAAGTAAAGCCGCACACCTTCTTGGCAGGCGCAATCACCGGCACAACTAGATTTGACCATCGTCCCCAACTGCTCGTCCCAACGAGATAGCCCGGATTCAGTCAGGAAGCGAGTTCACCTCCTTCCTGTCAGCGCCATAATATCTACAAGAAGCACCCCATAACCGAGAAGGCAAAATTCATAGGCCTGACAGCCTGAACATTAAACAACGCACGGTACAAGTGTTGCATCAGAGCGCCGCATTAGGAAACAGAAGCAGTAAAGGTTTTTTGACTTCGGTGCAGGTGAGAGGATACGGTGATGAAGAAAACTGGAGAGAATATGCTGACTACGAATAACGTGGAAGAAATGGTTGCAGTGAATGCGGCGCTCGAAACCGTCCCACCGACGGATTTAACGCTCCCGCCTCCGCCGCAACCCCAGGAGAAGGTCAATTCGATGATTCACGAACATCTCACCGATATGTGGTTGCTGGTGACGGGTGAAGACCTGAAAGCCAATCCGCTGGCGAGCAAGAAATATGATGGTCGCCCATTTGCCTACGTTTGCGGCGGGCAAATGCACCTGTTGGCAGAGCGGGGTTATACCCTTGACGCCTTGCGCGCAGTTGGCATCGAGATGTCCTAAAACACCAACGAGGTAAAAAAAACCGAAAGGGCTGTGCAGTTTTTACGCTGCACAGCCCTTTCATTTTTTGTACTAACGGCGACTCAGGTTTTGCCCACCAATACCAATACGTCAAATTTTGAATTTCACCACTCGCCGGTACGATCCCAGGCAAAGGTGCGCAGCTTCGCCATCAGTTCGGCGGAAAACTTTTTGCCGTCAGCACAGGCGAGATTGCTGGCGACGTGCGCCGTGGTGCGCATGCCGGGAATGACATTACTTACGGCATCGTGTTGCAACGTGAAGCGCAACGCGAGTTCCGGCAACGAGACCGCTTCATCACCCAACAATGCTTTCAAACGTTCGACGCGCTCAAAGATTTTTTGCTTACGGTCACCGCGAAAGAACCAGTTGCGAAAATCACCTTCAGGGAAAGTCGAATTGGGTTTGATGGCTCCGGTCAATCCGCTTTCGTCGAAGGGTACGCGGGCGATGACGCCTACGTTGAGTTGCTGGCAAACCGGATAGAGTTCGTTTTCCGGCGCTTGCTCGAAGAGGTTGTAAATCACTTGCACTGCGTCAATCAGTCCGCGCCGTATGGCTTTCACACAATTCGCTGGTTGGTAATCGTTGAGCGACAACCCGAAATAGCGCACCTTGCCTTGTGCGCGTAGCGTTTCGAGCGCGTCGAGCCATTCGTTGTCGTCGGCCCAGTCGTCGTGCCATACGTGCAATTGCTGCAAATCAATCACGTCGAGTTTGAGATTGCGCAAACTCTGCTCGGTGCATTCGATGATGTAATCGTGCGGAAACACTTCACGCAGCGGCACTGAAGCCGCCGGCCACTGACCGTTCTTCGGCGGCACTTTCGTCGCCACCGTGATGCTTTCCTTGCGGCTGCGAATGACTTCGCCGCACAGGCGCTCGCTGTGTCCGCCACCGTAAGCCAGCGCCGTGTCAATAAAGTTCAGCCCTTGATCTATCGCCAGATGCAACGCGCGCAAGGCTTCGTCGTCATTGCCGCCCAGCCACTGCACGCCGCCGATGCCCCACGCGCCGTAACCGATTTCCGAAACTTCGATATTGGTTCTGCCCAGTTTGCGATAACGCATACGAATGATTCCTTTTCGAGAGAGAAGATAGTTGCAGCAAGATCGTATGCCGCTTCTTCATTGCCAATACGTCATTGCCAATACGTCCGGTCAAGCGTGCGGTATTGTACGGCTTCAGAGAGATGATGATCTTCGATTTGCGTCGCGCCAGCGAGGTCGGCAATCGTGCGGCTGACTTTGAGAATGCGGTCATAAGCGCGCGCCGACAGTCCCAGTTTCATAATCGCTCGTTCCAGCAGTTGCTGAGACGAAGCGCCGATGGCACAGAACTTACGAATCAGGCGCGACGGCATTTGCGCGTTACAGTAGACCGCGCCGTCGGCAAAGCGCGCTTGTTGAATTTTCCGCGCCGCCAGCACGCGCGCGCGAATTTCCGTCGAGCCTTCGCCACTTTCCTGTGCTGAAAGCTCACTGACTTTCACGGCGGGAACATTGATGTGAATGTCTATGCGATCCAACAACGGGCCGGAGATTTTCGAGATGTAGCGCTGGATTTGCATCGGCGTGCAACGGCATTCACGTGTGGGATCGCCATAGAATCCGCACGCGCAGGGATTAAGCGCGCCCACCAGCATGAAACTGGCCGGAAACGTCAACGACATCGCGGCGCGGCTGATGGTGACCTTTTGGTCTTCGAGCGGTTGGCGCAATACCTCCAGCACGTTGCGCTCGAATTCCGGCAACTCATCCAAAAACAACACGCCGTTGTGCGCGAGACTCACTTCGCCGGGGCGCGGAATCGCGCCGCCTCCGATGAGACCGGCATCGCTGATCGTATGGTGCGGCGAGCGAAACGGGCGCGTCGTCAACAACCCGCGCGCATCGGTGTAACCCGCCACGCTATGCACTTTCGTGGTTTCGAGCGCTTCTCCAAACGTAATAGGCGGCAAGATCGTAGGCAGCCGTTTGGCCAACATGGTCTTGCCTGAGCCGGGCGGGCCGATCATCAAAATGTTGTGCGAACCCGCCGAAGCAATTTCGAGCGCGCGCTTGGCGTGCATCTGGCCGCGCACTTCGCGGAAGTCAATGGCGTATTGGTCGCTCGTGCTGAACATCGCTTCGGTGTCTACCTGAAGCGGCGGCGGCAATTCATCTGCATTGAGCAACGTGACCACTTCGCGCAAGTCGGCGACAGGATAGACGGCCAGACCGCTTACGACCGCGGCTTCGCGGGCATTCTCGGCTGGCAGCAGCAATCGGCGAAAGCCTCGCTTTTGTGCCGCGATGGCGATGGGCAAGGCACCGCGCACCGAACGCACGCGGCCATCGAGCGCCAGTTCGCCTACCAGCATGGTGTCGTCGAGGTTCTCTGATTTCAGTTCGCCGTTCGCGCCGAGAATGCCGATGGCGATGGGCAGGTCAAAGGCCGAACCTTCTTTTTTCACATCGGCGGGCGCGAGGTTGATCGTGATTTTGTAAAGCGGAAAGAAAAAGCCGCTGTTGTTGATGGCCGCGCGAATGCGTTCGCGGCTTTCGCGCACCGCCAAATCGGGCAGACCGACCACGGTGATCATCGGATCGCCTTGCGCATCGCCCGGACGCGGCGTGAGATCAACTTCGACTTCTACTAATTCGGCGTCAATTCCATAGACAGCGGCACTGAGTGTTTTGAAAAGCACGGCAACATCCTTTCCTCGAGGTCAACGTAAGAGGCTCATGCACGGAATCAAGACGGAGCAACTCCCTTCACGATCAGCGAGACGACGGGGAGTATACCGAGGGGCATTAATGAGTCAATGTGAGCAACGTGCTCGTGGGCTTCACACAGATTGGTGGGCGAGGCTATTCGCCGTAACTCGCCCCGCGCAGCAGCCCATAAAACAAAGGGAAATTTCCCAGCGG
>JABFSD010000121.1 GCA_013140935.1 Acidobacteriota bacterium | reverse complement strand
ATTTTTTACGGCGCGCTTTCGATTCACGCCGGAGCCTATTTGCCTTTGCGCGCCGAACCGTTGCTCGCGGCTTCGCGTTGGGCGACGGCAGCGGTGATTGCGATTGGCTTGCTGACCGCCTTGCACGGCACGCTCACCGGTCGCGTATGCGCTGACGCCAAAACCGCGCTCGCTTATGCCGCGCTCACGCAAGTCGGATTGATTTTCGTCGAGATTGGATTCGGCTTCACGCGGCTGGCGCTCTTTCACATTTGCAGCCACGCCGTCGCGCGTACGCTGCAATTTCTGCGCGCGCCTTCGATGTTGCACGATCACCATCGCCTGCACGCCGCTGCGGGCGGGCAACTGGGAGCGACCGGTGAGCATTACGAGCAGCTTTTGCCTGCCGCCTTTCGCGCGTGGCTCTATCGCCTCGCGCTCGAACGCGGACAGCACGACACGGCGCTCGAACGCTTCGTCGTCGCGCCCGTGCTGTGGCTCGCGCATCAGCTTCAACGGTTTGAAAGCGCATTGAGCCAGAGCGCCACCGGCAAGCCGCGCATCCACAAACGCCGCCTCGCCAAACGCGCAGGCGTATTGGCAAATCATCGTGACACGGGTGCGTTGCAAATGGAGACCACCAATGTCTGAGCAACTGATTTTTCCCTGGCTGAGTTTGAGCGTCATCGCATCGCTCGTGTTGGCGGCGTGGGCATGGCGCGCACCGCAAGCCGAATCCGCGCGCCGCATCGGATTGATCGCGCTGGTGATTAGCTTCGTCGCGTTGCTCGCCGCCAGCTTGCAAGCCGCATTACTATCAGAGGGTCATCACGGCTCAACGCTGCACGAACCGTTCATAAGACTATTTGTTGTAGATGCGTTGAATGCGATTCCGTTGCCGCTGTTCGCGGCGCTGGCGTTGGGCGTAATGAGTTTCGCGCCGCGCCGCAAGGTCACTCCGCATTGGGTCGCAGGCGTATTGCTCTTGAGCGCCGCCACCTTTGTCGCGTATGCGACGACGAATCTCGCGCTGTTTGCCGTAGCGTGGATCGCTTCGCTCGTACCGTTTTTCGTCAAACGTTTTTTCAACGTCGCGGGCGAAAGCGAAATGCCCAAACTGGCGCGTGCCATTCTTATCGCCAGTTGCGTGATGGTTGTCACCGCCGTGATTTTGATTGCCGTCGCTACGACCGAAGGCGCGCGGTTCGGCATGACAACGGCGCGCGCTGGCAACGCGCCGTTGCTGACCGTCGCGTTCGCCTTGCTGATGGTCGCGGTCTTTTTGCGCAAAGGCTTGCTGCCCGCTCACACGTGGATGCTCGCGTCTTATGAACGCGGACCGCTGTTGCCGCTGACCTTGCTGGTAAACAGTCATCTCGGCGCATTTCTCATCGCACGTTTCGCCTTGCCCGCGCTGCCTGACGTAGCCCGCGAAGCCCTGCCGATATTGGGCGATCTCGGTTTAGCCACGGCGCTTTACGCCGCCGTATTGGCTTTCGCCGAACGCCAGCCGCGCCGCTTGCTCGCGTTGCTTTCGATCAGTCAAAGCTCGTTTATCTTAGTTGGACTCGAAAGCGCCAACGCCGACGGCATCACCGGCGCGTTGATTCATTGGCAAGTCGTAGCGGTCGCTACGACGATGTTGGCACTGGTTTACACCGCGATTGAAGCGCGACTCGCTACACCGTGGGATGGCGTCAAGTCATTGGGACTTGCCTCAAGCGCGCCGCGTCTCGCCGTATTTTTCGCCGCTGGCGGATTGGCTTTAGTTGGCTTGCCGCTCACGCTGGGCTTCGCCGCCGAAGACCTCTTGTTGCACGGCACTTTGGAATCGCACCCGCATCTGGGCTTCATTCTCGCGCTGGTCACGGCGCTCAACGCTTTCCATGTGTTGCGGCTTTTCATTCGCTTATTTCTCGGCCAACCCGGACGCGAAGCCCGCGCCATCACCGATGTGTTGCCGCGCGAACGCTGGGCGTTAACGGCGGCGTTGTTGTTTTTAGTGTTGGGCGGCTTGCGCCCTATGACGTTGATGCGGCTGCCTGCTGAAGCGGCTGGGCGGTTGGCCGAAGCGGTAAATTTAATCAAGCACGATACCGCTCGTTGGCGGTAAAAGGTTTCAAGAGGAAGAAAGATCGAACTATGTTGTCTCGCTGTTTTGCTGTAACACTCATCAGTGGTTTTCTGTTCATCGCTCTGGCGCGGGCTCAAGCGCAAACGCCTTCACCCACGCCCGTGGTGCCGCCGCGCGAAGACCATCAGTTCTGGAACGAATTCCAACTCATCAAGCACGTCAATGAAAAGCAGGATGTCGTCGCCATTGGCGTCGTCCGCATCGGACGCAACTGGCAACGTCCGGTGGATGAACGCATCGGCGCGGGCTATGCCTTTAAGCTGAACAAACATCTCACGATCATGCCGACTTACATTCACGTCGAATATCAGCCTTACCCGACGCGCATCATTCACGAAGAGCGCCTAGTGATGAACCTCACCGGTAAATTCAACTTAGGGCAGTTCGCCTTCACCGACCGCAATTTGATCGAACGGCGAGTGCGCCACAGCGCTGCCGATTTCACGGTCTATCGCAACCGGCTGCAAATAGACCACGCCGCCCATCTCGGCGAATTCAAGTTTCGACCTTTTATTGCGGATGAGCTTTGGGCTTCGACGCAAAGCCGTTCGGTCGCACAGGGCGGCGGCGATTACGGCTGGTATCGCAACCGCATTTCGGCGGGCATCAGCAAACAAATGAATAAACATCTATTGGCCGACGTCTTTCTGCTTTATCAACACGACGGCCTCTCGCGTCCCGGCAATATCCCCGTGGTAGGCACACTGTTTCGTTATACGTTGTGAACCGGCGGGCTGGACGGAACGGCTCAGGGAAGTACAATCAAGAGAATGGCTGCGCGTTAGCAGCAAATATCTTGAGAGTAGAAGAATCACCCAATGTTATTTCGCCTCTTCGCCGGAGTCCTTGCTGGTTGCATCCTGTTCATAACCGTCGCGCAAGCCCAAACCGCTGTGCCGCCGCGCGACGATCATCAGTTCTGGCACGAGACTCAAATCGTCAAACCACTCGACGAAGCCAAAACGAAAAACCTTGTCTTCATCGGCATTCTGCGCACCGGGCGCGAATTGCATCGCCCGGTGGACGAGCGCATCGGCGCAGGCGTGTCGTTGCGGTTCAAAAAGTATTTCACCTTCATGCCCTTTTATCTTTACACCGATCAGCAACCCTTTGCCGGACGGCACATCAACGAACACCGTCTCGTCGCCGAACTCACGATCAAGGTGCCTGTCGGCAAATTCACCTTCACCGACCGCAATCGTTATGAACGCCGCGTACGCCACCGCGAACGCGACTTTGGCGTATATCGCAATCGTCTGTTCATAGATCATCCGGCGAAGTTGGGTTCGTTTGCGTTCAAGCCATTCATCGGCGCTGAGATTTTTTATTCAACGCAAACCACGGGCGGGCGACCGCAAGACTTGGTGAGAGTGCGTTATCTGGCGGGCATCAATAAACAGATTACGTCGCAGCTTTACGGCGAGGTCTTTTACGTGCGGCAGCAAGACGGCGTAGCGCGTCCCGGCAATGTTCACGCGGTCGGTACGTTTTTGCGCTATACGTTGAAATAGCTCAGGGCAAGCGCAGGGATTGAACGACGTGCGCGGCTTTCCCCGCCAAACGTTCAGCCGCGATGGCAGGCAGTTTGATTAAGGCCGAAGGAAACAATCCACCCAACACTAAAAACAAAAACGCAGTGGTCAACGCCCAACGTTCGCGCGGCAAGGCGTCGGCCAGATCGTGTGCGGCGGCGACGGGCTTGCCTAAAAAGATGCGCGCAAAAAGCCGCACGGCGCTGAAGGCATTCATGGCTGTCACGATGGGCAGGATGACGCCGAGGTAAGGATTCGTAGCGAGCGTGCCTTGCAACAACAAATCTTCGGCGGGAAAGCCCAACGTCAGCGGCAAGCCGACCAACGCCAAACAGCCAACGGCAAAAAAGACCGCGAGACGCGGGGCGTTGAGCGCGAGTCCCATGAATTTATCAGCCTGAAACGCAGCGCCCAGCCGCGCTTCGAGTCCCGCATAAACCGCCGCCATCATCGTCGTAGCCACTGAAACCACTTGCCATAAGACCAACGCGCCAGCGATGCCTACGGCGGTGTTGCTTTCGAGACCGGTCAAGACGAAGGCCGATTGGCTGATGGCGACTAACGCGAAAACGCGGCGCGGCTGGCGTTCGGCGAGCGCCAGCACAGCCGCATAAACAGCGGTGAATAAACTCAACGCGCTGAAAAACGGCCAAGCCGAATGCGCTACGTCAGGCAGCAGCGGCAAGACGATGCGCGCGACGAGGAAGGCTCCGAGGTGATCGTTCACCAGCAAGACCAGCGGCAACAACGGGCCGTGTTCAAACGCTGTGACAACCCACGAGTGCGCGGGGAACAAGCCTTTGCGCAAGATGACCGCCGCCATCAAAAATCCGAATGCGGTGAATAACAACGAACTCTCGCCCGTGCGCACGAACGCGAGCGACCAGTCAGGCGCGGCGTAAATCAGCAAGCCCGCGCCGATGCACAAACAGATTAGGCTCAACCACAAGACTCGTTGCGCAAAGGCCGGAATCGTTCGCTCGTTATTCGCTGAAGCGAAAAATCGCATCACCAAAAACGGCGCGAGCGAACCCGCCCACGCCAGCGCAAAGACGATCAGGTGGTTGGCCGCATACGCCGCCGTCGTCGTAGCGCACAGCCACAGCACGCCCGCGAGCCACGACGGAGTGAGGTTGTGTTTCGGCGCAAGGATGGCGACGCCCAGACAGAGCGCGGCGAAAAGCGTGAGCGGAATCGCATTCAACGCATCTATTGCGAAACATTGCCATAGTGCTTCAGTGAACTTCGCTTCAGGGTGACGGGCGACAGCGAAATTGGCGATAAGCGTGGTGACTAAGCTCATCGCCAACGCCGCGACTGACGCACGACGCGCGCGCGGCAAATCGTTCAGCTTGCCTACGAAAAAAGCAGCCACCAACGGAATCAGCACGCTCAGGCTCAACCAGGGAATGACGAATGAGTTAAACATCAGCGCCCTCCGCGTTTTGAATGAGTCCGGCTTTGGCGGTGAGCGGCGCGCGTGAAGCGTTGGCTTTTTCGCCGATCAATTTGGCTTCGATGCGTTGCAGCTTACGCGCCAGTCGCACGACTGGCGCGATGACCAGACGATCAAGGAAGTTGTCGTGATGTCCGCGATCAAGCGCGAGCCGATAAAGCCAGTGTTGAATGTTTGGCGGCAACAGTTTTTCAAAGTGCTTGCCGGTTTCACTCAGATGTCCGGCAGCGGCGGCGTGCAGCCGATGATGATCGTGCAACAGCGAAGGCGCGCGCAGAAATTGCATCGTACGCAACAGCGCGTGTCCGACGATGTGCCAAATCGCCATGCGCGTAAGACCGAATCCGATTTCGACAAAGATGATTCCGAGTTGCGTCATCGTCGCATAAGCCAAGCCGGTTTTGGCATCGGCGCAGGTGCGGCCAACGAGCGTGCCGTGAATCGCGGTGAGCAAGCCGATGGCGATGATGGCTTCGGCAACCAATAACGAAGACTCAATCAGCGGTTGCGCGCGCAGCAACAAATAGGCTCCGGCGTGAACGGAAAGCGCGCCGTAAAAAATCGCGCTCGATGGCGTCGGGCCTTCCATCGCGCGCGGCAGCCAGCCCGAAAAAGGCACTTGCGCGGCTTTGCCCATCGCGGCGAGCAACAATAGAAAAGCTACGATGGTGGCGGCGTTTCCAACGAGCGGCGTATGCGGCGCGATATTGTTCGGCAACACTTCAGCGAATTCAGAAGTGCCGACGAAGATGTGCATGAGAACTACGCCGACGAGCAAGCCCACGTCACAGGCGCGATAGGTGGCGAAGACGCGCAAGGCGCTCGTGACCGGATCATCACGATGCTGAAAAAACGCAATCAACAAAATCGAAGTGACGCCTACGATTTCCCAGCCGCCGATCATCAGGTCGAACGAACCTGCCGCAAAAAACAGCAGAATGCCGCTGCCGAACAAATTCAAGAGTACGAAAAACCGGAAGAAGCCCGCGTCACGATGAATGTAAGTGCGCGAGAAAACCGATACGATCAAGGTGAGCAAGGCGCTCAACGTCAGCAACGGCAACGAGAGATAATCAGCCCACAGCGCAATGGGAAAATGATAATGCCCGACTTCAAACCAGTTGCCGTAAAGCGCATAAAGTTGCGCTTTACCGCTGGCGAACAACTGCCACCACAGCGCAGCGACGATCAGCAACACTGCCGCATAGCAAGCCGTCGTAATTCGCGCGACGGGGCGTTCAGGCCAGCGTGCGCCCAACATCCAACTCGCGCCCAACACGGCGCACCAGCCGCTGGGCAACACGATCAACAACGCTAGTAATAGGCTTTCATTCATAACTCAGGGCCGTAGCACAAGATGGTATCTTGTGCTACTCGGTATGCGCTTGAGTTGCAGCACAAGATACCATCTTGTGCTACAACTCAACGCTCGCATGCGCAGCCGTCGCAGTGACGCGCGCAATGGGCAAGTGTTCGAGCTTGCCGCCAAACCAATCATACGAGGCCGCGACTTCAGGCACTTTCACCGTTTCAGTCACCGGTTCAAATTCACCGTTGCGATAAACGTGCATCGCGCCGTTGGGACTAAACGCCACCAGACGAATCCAGCGGTTCGTGACTAACTCGGTGACTTCGGCGCTGCGGCGCACGGCTTCCATCACTTTGTCGGGCGTATTCTCGACGATCAACAACAGGCGTACCGGTT
>JABFSD010000746.1 GCA_013140935.1 Acidobacteriota bacterium | reverse complement strand
GTCCTTTCACTGCCGACGCCGCGAGCGTGGGGTCAGGGTTAGTCCCGCGAAAGACGGCGCGATATTTCAGCCCGCGCGCTTTGGCCAGCTTGTCGAAGTGCGCAGCAGCGATCACGCTTTTGGCCGCTCCATGTTCGCAGATAAAAAGAATCGTGGGCGGCGCTGCCGCAGGCGTTTTGGCATTCTGCCCCAACGTAAGGGCAGGCAAACAAAACGCCGCGATCAACAAGAATAGATTCGGTAACAATGATTGACGCATAGAGAACTCCTGATAGGGTTTGCTAAAAACGAAACGTGTATTGCAGCTTGCCCGCCAGCTTAGTGCTGGTCGCGCGAAAGTTGTAGCCGCCGCGTTCGTTTTGCAGCCAGCCCTGATTGAAAACAACGAACAGATCGTTGCCGGGTTTGAGAATCCAGCGTACGCGGCTTTGCCAGCCCAAGTTGCGCGATTCATTGTCGAATTGCACCAGATTCGACAGGCTCAACAGCGGCGAGAAAGCGTAATCGGCGCGCAAGCTGTAAACCCGCGCCACGAAGCGGCCTTCTTTCAAACGCGCAAAGGTCTGTTCGGTTTGTAAAGCCAACCGAAAGTGCGGCGCGAATTTATAAATGAACTCGGCTTCGATTTGATCGGCGTGGCCCGAATAGAAACTGCCGAACCACCACGTCGCGCCGAATTCCCACGGACGTTTCGCCGCCGTGTTGAACTCAGCGCGGTAACGCGTGAAGCGATAATCGCCGGGCGGCAAGACAATGCCATCGGCGATTTCAAAGGGCTGAAACAAATGCTCGAATTGCGGCGCCCAGTTGGCTTCGACGCGGTCGCCTGAGTTGAAATCCCAATTGATCGGCGCGGTGAAAAAACGCCAGCTTTCAATCGTACTCACGCCGCGCGCCAGATCGTTGCGGCGATATTGCGTAAAAAACATTTCATGGAACATCTGCCGCACGTTGAGAAACTTTTTCGGACGCGGTTTGAAAACCGCACCGAGGTAAAGCTTGTCTACGGCCTTGCGCGCGACGAAGCCCAGCGCCGGGTTGTAAGCGCGCCCGATGTGCTTCCATTCGGCAAACGCATCCCAACGGTCGTTGGGATAATTGACGAAGACACCATACGCCGCGTCGTCCCCGTTGACGGCTTGTTTGCTGGTCTTACTGACGAACATATCAACCGAGAAATTGCGTTGGCTGCCCAACAGGTTCGCCGTTGCCAGCCGCAAATCAGCGCCGAGGGTGCGGCTGGTCGTCGCGCTGCCCGGATCGCCTTCGGTGTAAAGCGCGCCGAGATAAGATTGCTTGAAAAGATTGCGTTTGACGCGCCCGACGAAAAAATTTTTGGCTTCGATGGTTTGCTGGCCGCTTGAATTGGTAAGGCTGGTTGCGCGTGTGCGCACGGCCAACGCGCCCAAGTCGTACTTGCCGGCTTTGCCCGTCAGTTTTGCGCCGGCCAGAATCGGCACTTCGCTACCGGAGAGCAAGCCGATGCGGCGGCTGAAAAACGGCAGCAATTCGCTGTTGCCCGCCGAGCGCGTGAAGTTAAAGACGCCCGCGTTTTCCAAAAAGAACGAACGCTTTTCGGGAAAGAAAAGCGGAAAGCGCGTCAGGTTGATTTGCCGGTCATCCACTTCGGTCTCGGCGAAATCAGTGTTGATCGTCGTCGTCAGCTTCAGGCTCGAAGTGATGTTGAAGAAAATGTCCGCGCCGCCCTGCCCTTTGAAATCGCTTTTGCCTGACGCATCACGCACGACGTTGCCGATCACATAAGGCCGCACATCCAGCCCACGCCCCTGCTCGGCGGCGGCAAAACCGCTGAGCTCGCCCGCTTCAGAAACCTGTGTGAATCGCACGTCCAAACGCGGCGTCGCCCAACGGTCTTCTTCGAGCTTGCGTACGATGTAGCGCGCGAAGTTGAAACCCCACACATCCTGCCCCGGCGTGAAGCCGAGGCTTTTGAACGGCAAGGCGAATTCCGCCGTCCAGCCTTCGTGATTGCGCTTCACACGCACGTCCCAGATGGCATTCCAGTCGAAATTGATTTGCCGCCCGTTCTCGATCACTAAGCCATCCACCAGCGCGCCCGCCGGATTGGTCGCAAAATAAAAAGCATTGCGCCGGTCATGAAAGGTGTCGAGCAGGATTTCAATCCTATCGTCAGCCTCGAGCGAAGCGTCGCGTCGCATCTGCGTGCCAACGACCTTCTCCGGCGCAGAGTCATAACATCGCACGCCGATATAAAGAGTGGCTTGGTCGGCTAACAGTTTGACTTCCGTGCGCTCGCTGGCCCGGACTTCCTGCTTCGGCTCGCGTTGCAGAATTTCGCTCAACGCCGGAGCCTGCGTCCAGTTGGGTTCATCGAGTACGCCGTCGAGCGCGACCTTTCCGGTCATCCGCCCAACGGCGAAGGACGCGCCATTCTGCCCCACTACACCGACAGGCCAGCGCACGGCGCACAAGGCAACCAAAAGCAATAATGATGCGCATCTGGTAGTGATGGTTCTTTTCATTCAGGTTCTTACCCGCGCAGCGCCGCCGACGTAGTTTGTAAAGCCGGTGATACGCACGTTCGCGGTAAGTCACCGGCCTGCGTTTCGAGAACTGAGGGCGGCTTGCACCGCTATAGACGCTTTGCGTGTTGAACGCATAACAGCCTTCCCCGCAAAGCAAACGCACAGGCAACTCACGGCTTATCCGGCGCGATGTAACGACTCATAATCACATCGTAATAGCCCCGATATACGCCCGCATCGTAATCCTTCAAAAAGCCCTGCATCGGTTGCAGCAGCGTCGTCGAGAGATGACCGGGCAAGGCCGACGGATGCGAATAACGCATGTTGAAGACGGCGCGGATGAAGTGGCTTTTTTCGGTGAGCGGCAGCTTGCGTATGTTGCCGGCGAAGCCTTCGAAGGAAGTGCCGTCAAAAAGATATTGCTCTACGTTGGAAAGGTAAAAGGCCGAGACCGTCAGGCCGTATTTGCGCAGCACATCGCCCACTGCCGTCAAAGCTTTCTTCCCGCCGAAATCACCGGTCAACGGAATGATGAGATTCTTGCGATGCAACTCGCGCAGGAAATCGTAATCGTCCTTGACCGCGAGGAAGTTTCCCAACTGGCCTTTCAAATCGGTTTGCACCAGCAACTCGCGCAAGGTGGGAAAGTAAGTACTCCAACCGCTATCCAGCCGAAACGCTATGTCGAGGCCGTCTACGCGAAAACTTTTATAGACGTAATCGAGCGACGTTTGATCTTCTTTGCTCAAGGGCAATTGCAACTCGGTCTCGATGAACTTTTTGATCTCGGCCAGATTCGCGGCATACGCCGCCTCGCTCACTTTGAGTTGATCGAAGAAACGAATGATCTCGTGAATCGGCGCATCTGGCTTGGGCGTGACGAGCTTGGGCGGCGCGGGTTTCGCAGCGTCTTTCGATTCAGCTGTTTTGGATTCTGTTTTCGTTTCTGTCTTAGTCTCAACCGGTATCGGCTTGCTCAAGAGATGCGCAAGAAATTCGGTGCGTGTGGGCGAAAGCTGAAAGAGGGCTTTATACATCAGGTGCTGCAAGACGGCTTGGCGGCGGATGTCTACGAGAAAGGCGATGCGCGGACGCAGCTTGGCGATGTAAGTGAAATTCTGTTCGGGGCCTACGCCGAGATATGCGCCGCCTGTCGCTGTGAGTTGTTGCAGCTTGGGTACGATGTGCAGGTAAGAGGTTTCGTTCGACGTGAAATTGTCGGACATGAAATAGCCGCCGCCTTCCGACATTTCGCGCTGCATTTTGGAGAACTCGGCGTTGGTGAATTTTTCAGGCGGCTGGGGCGTTGTCGGCGTAGTGGCTTGCGCGAAGGCACAAACCGAGAACACTACGAATAACGCTGTGCTGAGAATAAGTTTCGCTGTGCGTCGTGCGACCGAGATAAAAAAAATCATGCTCTTGCTCCTGTAGGGAAATACCGTTGCGGGAAAAAGTTCAGGCAGCGGCCAGTTTTACCAACTCCCGCGATTCGGGCGCGTGAAAGGCGAGTACGATGTCTGTCGCAGGCACGCCTGCATCAATTAACTCATTGGCAAAGCCGCTTTCGATGGCATCGTGTTCAATCCAGATTTTGCCATCCTTGCAACGAACGTAAAGCGTCAGCCACTTAACCCGTTTTTGGTCATGCCAGCCCAGCGTCATCAACTGATAATGGCCGCGTTCTTCGTTCATAATCAGCACGCGCTCCACGCCTTCGCGCGGGTATTGCACAGTGGCTTGTGCGTAAGAGTTAAACAATTGGCGAATGAGCTGGCGATAGCGAGTCATTTTTTCCATAACACAATCTCCTCCGTCTTGAGATTGACGACAAACAGTTTTACGGGAAAACGTTTGAGAAAGTCCTGAGTGATTTCCATCGAAAAGACCTCCTCCCAAATCGGTTCGCTGATGGCAAGAAAAAGCTGGCGTTCAGGCTCATTGGCTTCCAGCACCATCAGGTACATTTAGTATTGCCCAATCGCGCCTTGCAATTCGTGCAACGGCGATGGGCTGAGAAAGCTTTTGATTTCGACCACGATCTTTTCATCAGTGCGCTCCGCCGCTATCGGACGTTCCGCTGCCAAATCAGCTTGCAGCCGCCCTTCCTTGTATTGCAGTTCGTAAGGGTCAGCCGTGATGCGCCAACCGTCTTTGATTAACGCCTGCTTGACAGGTTCGTGTATGTGATCGCGTCTTGCCATGTCTAAAACAATTTTATTGCGGATCGCCCACCAGCACGAAAGCCGCCCAATAGTAAGGATGATGCCACGCCGGTTGCGCGCCCTTGAGCAATTCTAACTTGGCTTGTCTGAGCGCGTCATCTTTGGCTTGGCCTTGTTGCAAGTTTTTATAGAACGACTTCATCAACGACGCCGTAGCGATGTCGTTCACGTTCCACAAACTCACGGTCACGCTTTCGGCTCCGGCGTAAAGGAAGGCGCGCGTCAATCCGATGATGCCTTCGCCGCGCAGCAATTGGCCTAAGCCGGTGCGACAAGCCGAAAGCGTTACGAGGTCGGCGTTGAGTTTCAATCGCATGACTTCGCTCATCTGAAGCATGCCATCTTCTTTTTCCGATTGCGCGAGTACGATGCCGGAACGCGCGGGATGCGCCTCGTCAATTAGCGCGTGCGTGGCGAAATGTACGTAGCGAAATTGATTCAGCCTCTCGGCCTTGCTGTTCGGCTCATTGGCCTCCGCGCCCAGCCAGATGCGGCTTTCTGTCGGAGAAAACAACGCAGCGATGGCATTCACTTCGTGGCGCGTGTAAGGCAATTGACGGAGTTCGCTGGTAGTTGCATATACCGGATCGCCGAATGCGATGAGGCCTTTAGTGGCGTCGCTTTGTTTGAGTGAACGCAGCGCCACAAGCGCCGAAGCCGAAGGCGCGTAACTAACCGTAAAGCGTTCGAGCAGAAACGGCGCGTTGCGTTGCGCTCCGCCAGCCAATGCTTCAAAGGGCAGATAAGTGAGCGCGCCGTCAGCGACAATGATGAGTTTGCGCGTTTGTTTGAGATGCGGTTCGAGTGGCGCAATCAGTTTTTGATAAAGCGGCAGGCTTTGCGTTTTGAGTTTGGCAATCGCCGCCGCCGCTTGTGACGAACTCACTTTTGACGAAGCCGCTGTGCGATAGGCAGTGACGGCTTCGGCCAATTCTTTGCCACCGGGCAGCGTGACCGAATGCACCTGACCTTGCGTAACGACCCACGCGAACGATTGCTCATCGCTCACGACGTATTCAACTAATGCCGTTTGCGCGTCGAGCAATTCGCTGGTGATGCGCTGATGGGAAAGCGGCTGCGGCGCTTGCACCGTAGCGAAGCGCGGATTCTGGCGACGCAATTCAAGGTGAAAAAGTTCAAGCGCGTTTTCAGCATCAGCCAGTTCACGTTGCAATCGTGGTTCGGCTTCGGCGGCGAGTTCGCTTTGCCAGAGTTGGCGCTGAACGTTTGAGACGCGCGCCAGCAATTCGTCTTCGCGGGCTTGTTGCGCGGCATTCAATTCATGGCCGAGTTGATCCAGCGATGACTCAGCCAACACGTCGAGAAAGGCCCGCGCGTGATAAGACTCGGCTACGTCAAAGGCTTCGGCGGGGCGGTTGAGGTGCAGTAAGAGCGCGATGGCTCCGGCATAAACCTGATGCCGCGTTGCCACGAGTCCCGCGCGCGCGATTTCAGTCGGAATCGAAAAGGCGCGCGCGCGTTCGAGCGCGGCAAGGGCTTGTTGATAGCTTCGCCAGGCTTCGTCATTGCGATGGAGCGCGCGCAGGGCTTCGGCGTTGGTGGCGAGAATTTGGGCTACGCGATGCGGACTGCCGCCGCCGCGTTGCAACAAAGTGACGGCTTCGGTGGCTAAACGATGTGCCGCCGCGAACTGACCGGTCTTGCGTTGCAACTCAGCATAATCGCCCAACAGAATCGCGCCGAATTGCGGCGCGTGCAATTCGCGCGCGAGCCGTCCGGCTTGCTCGAAACGCGCGCGCGCTTGATCGTATTGCTTGAGTCCAACGTAAACGCGGGCGAAGTAATAAAGCAGTTCGATGTCACGTAACTTGCGTGGCTTACCCTTTATCAACGCTTCGGCCTGTTGGCAGAATTGCAATGCCGCCTGCCATTGTTCGCGTTCTTTGGCGACGTAAGCCAGCCGCATCAAGATCGTCGCTTGCGGTTCAGGATCAGAAAGTTCGCGTGCTTTGGGCAGTGCCTCATTCAATAAAGTTTCTGCTTTTTCGTAATCAGCCGTCTCGGCATACATCGCGCCGAGATGGCCGAGCGCCAGCACTTCGGCGTTTTTGATGCCGA
>JABFSD010001060.1 GCA_013140935.1 Acidobacteriota bacterium | reverse complement strand
TCGCGCCGTCAAACTGACGATGACCAGCGAAGACGTGCTGCATTCTTATTTCATTCCCGCCTTTCGCAGCAAGATGGACGTAGTGCCGGGCCGTTACACGACGACGTGGTTCAAGCCGACGCAAACCGGCGAGTTCCATCTGTTCTGCGCTGAGTATTGCGGCACGCAACACTCAGGGATGATCGGCAAAGTTACCGTGTTGGAGCAGGATGACTATCAGGCGTGGCTCACGGCGGGCGGCGGATTGACTTACGGCATGACGCCTGCGAAATCGGGCGAGAAGTTGGCTACGACATTGGGCTGTGCGGCTTGCCACAAACCTGATGGCGGCGGACGCGGGCCTTCGTGGAACGGCATCTTCGGCACGCCGCAAAAATTGACTGACGGTTCATCGGTTGTGGCTGACGAAGCCTTCATTCGTGAATCCATCTTGCAACCGCGCGCCAAAGTGCTGGCCGGTTACAGCACGCTGATGAATACCTACCAAGGTCAAGTCAGCGAAGAACAGATTCTCGATCTCATCGCTTACATCAAGTCGTTGTCGAAGGCTGACGCGACGCAAGGCGAACCGGTGAGCGCGGCGGCGACGCCTGAGCCAGCGGCTGTCGAACCTGCTACGCAACCGGCAGTCAAACCCGCTGCGAAACCAGCGGGACAGTAATTAGATTCATTCTCAATTCTGCATTCTCAATTCTTAGACAGAGAGACACTGTTGCAACCATTCCATTCTGTAAAAGAATTGAGAATGGAAAATTGAGAATGACGTTGACGAGTTTCGTTTTGAATTTGAGTGTTTTGATTTGGCATTCATTCTGAAGAAGTAAAGGCACTGATATGGAAATCGCTGCTCAACCCGCAGAGACGCAAGAAGAAAGCGTAAATTACCTGAACGTCAACCACACGGTGAAATCGTGGTTGTTGACGCTCGACCACAAACGCATCGGCATTCTCTATTTGCTTTCGATCTCGCTGTTCTTTTTGATCGGCGGCATCTACGCGAGTTTGATTCGTCTGGAACTGGTCACGCCGCGCGGCGATCTGTTGACGCCCGAAATGTATAACCGCGTCTTCACGATGCACGGCGTCATCATGATTTTCTTCTTCCTGATTCCTTCGATTCCGGCGACGCTGGGGAACTTCCTGTTGCCGCTGATGCTGGGCGCCAAAGACGTAGCCTTTCCGCGCCTCAATCTGTTGAGTTGGTACATCTTCATCATAGGCGGCGCGATGATGATGTATACGCTGGTGAGCGGCGGCATTGATACGGGCTGGACGTTCTATCCGCCTTACAGTTCGATCTATTCAAATTCGCAAGTGACGCTGGCGGGCGTTTCGATTTTCATCACGGGGTTCAGTTCGATTCTGACGGGCTTGAATTTCATGGTGACGATTCACACGATGCGCGCGCCGGGCTTGACCTGGTTTCGCATGCCGCTGTTTCTGTGGGGCATGTATTCGACCAGCCTGATTCAGATTTTGGGTACGCCGGTCATCGCCATCACCGTGCTGGCGCTCGCGTTTGAACGCACGCTGCAAATCGGCATCTTCGATCCTAAGTTGGGCGGCGACCCGGTGTTGTTCCAACACATGTTCTGGTTCTATTCGCACCCGGCGGTTTACATCATGGTGATTCCAGGCATGGGCGTCATCAGCGAAATCATCGCCAGCATGACGCGCAAGGCGATCTTCGGTTATCACTTCGTAGCCTTTTCGTCATTGGCGATTGCCGTGTTCGGCTTCCTCGTGTGGGGACATCACATGTTCACGAGCAGCCAATCCATGTATCAAGGCTTGGTGTTCTCGCTCATCACTTATGCCGTAGCCATTCCGTCGGCGATCAAGACGTTCAACTGGGTGGCGACGATTTATAAAGGTTCGGTGTCTTATGACACGCCGATGATTTACGCACTGGCGTTTTTGGGCTTGTTCACCATCGGTGGAATGACGGGCTTGTTCCTCGCCGCGATGGGCTTGGACATTCACCTGCACGACACTTACTTCGTCGTAGCGCACTTCCATTACGTGATGGTGGGCGGACAGATCATCGCCTATCTCGGCGGCTTGCATTTCTGGTGGCCTAAGATGACGGGCCGCATGTATTCCGAAATCTGGGGACGCATCTCGGCGGTCATCATCTTCTTGGGATTCAATCTGACCTTCTTCCCGCAGTTCGTGCTGGGCTATCTCGGAATGCCGCGTCGCTATCATGCTTATGTGCCGGAGTTCCAAACGCTGCACGTATTGTCTTCGGCGGGCGCTTCGATTTTGGCGTTGGGCTTTTTGATGCCGGGCATTTACCTGACGGCGTCGCTGTTTTTCGGCAAGAAAGCCGAAGCCAATCCCTGGCAGGCTTACGGCCTCGAATGGCAAACGGCTTCGCCGCCGCCGCTGGAAAATTTCACTTACGATCCCGTCGTCACGCACGAAGCTTATGATTTCGACAGCGTGAAAGAGATTCAGGAAGCGCGCGAGAAAGTCGCGGTTACTGCTTAACACTTAGTGGCTAGCCACTCTAATCGGAGAGTTACCTTGTCAGAACACGCAGAACACGTACCAGGACTGGCGCACCATTTCGTTTCGATGGAGCAGCAAAAAGAGGCGGGAACCGTCGGCATGTGGGTTTTCCTCGTCACCGAACTGATGTTCTTCGGCGGCTTGTTTTTGGTGTATACGATCTTTCGCTCGACTTATCCGCTGGGGTTTGAGTACGGCAGCTTTTTGCTGAATATGCCGCTGGGCTTGACCAACACCATCGTACTCATCTTGAGCAGCTTGACGATGGCGATGGGCGTACACAGCGCACAGACCAATAAGCAAGGTGCGTTGCAAATGTACCTAATCGTAACCTTGCTGCTGTGCCTCGTATTTTTGGGCATCAAGACGGTTGAGTATCGCTCCAAGCTGCACGACCATTTGTTTCCGGCTTATACGACTTACAATCCGGCGATCAAAGAAGCCGAACCGAACAATCATCACGCCGTACCGCAGGCACTCAAATCAGAAGTGCGCACCTTCTTGTGGATTTACTTTTTGATGACGGGCTTGCACGCCTTCCACATGATCGTCGGCGCAGGCATGTTGGTCGGGCTGATCTGGATGGCGCGCAAGGGCAAGTTCAATGACGTTTATAATTCGCCCATTGAAATCGGCGGACTGTATTGGCACTTCGTAGACATCGTATGGATCTTCCTGTTCCCGCTGTTGTATCTGTCGGGCTATCACTTAAACGTCGGACACTAATTCGCTCTTAACTTTTTATGTCTGCACACTCTGAACATCACGTAGTACCTGTCAAAGTTTATCTGGCGATCTTCGGCGCGCTGATGGTCGGCACCGCACTGACGGTGTTCGTCGCGCAATTCAATTTCGGCGTGCTGAACGTGCTGATCGCACTGACTGTAGCCTGCATCAAGGCGACGCTGGTCATACTGTTTTTCATGCACGTCGCTTATAGCTCCAGACTGACCAAAGTCGTCATTGGCGCGGGCATCTTCTGGTTTGCGATCCTGATCTTCATGACGATCACCGATTATCGCGTGCGTCAGGACTGGCACGTCGGCTTGGGTTCGCTTGAAAAACCTGCTGCTGAACAACCTGCTGCGCCGCAACCTTCCGGCAGCGGACATTGATTGCTGACTGATTGAAATCACGAACCCGTCTGCTGTGTTTGCGAACCAGTGAGGCGGGTTTTTTCTTTGTGTGAGGGATGGGTGATAAGCTGCGGGACGAGAGGTGAGACTGATGCGATTCCTCAATCCGAAAACCGATTTTGTTTTTAAGAAAATCTTCGGTTCTGAAAAGAGCAAGCCGATTTTGATCAGCTTTCTCAACGCGCTGCTTTACGACGAACAGCCGATCATCGTTGATCTTGAAATCATTGATCCTTATCTCGCGCCGAAGATAGATGGGATGAAAGACACTTTCGTAGACGTGCGCGCACGGCTGCAAAGCGGACGCCAGGTCATCATCGAAATGCAGGTGTTGAACGTCGAAGGCTTCGAGAAGCGCGTGCTTTACAACGCGGCCAAAGCCTATTCGACGCAGTTGATGAAAGGCGAAGTTTATAAAGACCTCAGTCCGGTGGTGGCGTTGACGATTACTGATTTCGTGATGTTCCCCGAATCCGCCGAAATGGAATCGGCTTACGTGCTGAAAGAGCGCAAGGCGTTGAGTGATTATCCGCAAGCCGAAGACTTGCAACTGGTCTTCGTCGAGTTGCCGAAATTCACCAAGACGCTCGAAACGTTAGGCGGCGTAAAAGACAAGTGGCTTTATTTCCTGAAGCACGCGCGCGACTTGCAGGTCGTGCCTTCGGCGATGGAAGCCGTCGCTGAAATCAATCAGGCTTTCGAGATCGCCAATCACGCCGGTATGAGCGAGAAAGAGCTTGAGGTTTATGCGCACAAGATGCGCTACATAAACGACTGGCACGGAGCGATTTCGCTAGCGGCGAAACAGGCAGAAGAAAAAGGCCAGCAGGAAGGTGAAGCCATTGGTGAAGCGAAAGGTCGTGCGGCGATGGCTCGTGACATCGCGCGTCAGATGCTGGCGCAGTTCGACGATCAAAAGATTGCCGAACTCACGGGTTTGTCGTTGGCCGAAGTCGCGGCGTTGCGCCTGTCATAGCGAATCACTAGAATGCGCGCCACTTTCAATCAGCACAAATTTTGCGGAGAACTACGGTTTTGGAAAACGAAAAGACTTTGAATAAACCGCTTCTGCTCGAACCCGAATCGTTCGGCAAGACGCTGGCTGTCTGCGTCGCCGGACTCGCGCTGCCCGGCGGCGGACATTTCGTATTGGGCAAGTGGGGACGCGGCGCATTGATTCTCGTCGTGATTACGTTGCTGTTCGTCTTCGGCTTTTGGATGGAAGGCCATCTGTTTTTTCCCGAAGGCAAAGAATGGCTGACGTGGTTTTTCAGCGTACTGGATATGGGCTTGGGCCTGCCTTATCTGATTTGTTTGATGATGGACAAAGGCTTCGCCGTCACGCCGGAGCAGGCTGCGAAGATCACGTTTGAATACGGCAACACCTTCCTGTGCGTCGCCGGTGCGTTGAATCTGTTATCGGTGATGGATGCTTATGACATCGCCATCGGGAGGAAGCCGTGACGCATTTCTTGGCGATGTTGTTGTTCAGCTTATTGGTTTCGGTCGCCTTCGCGGTGTTGTCACAGGAACACCATACGACGCAGGAGCGCGTGAAATACGGCTTCAAGGTGTTCGGCTATTTCATCGGCGTCGGCATCGTCGTCGCGTGGGTGTTGTATCCCCTGCCGTTATAGCCCTGTCGTTATAGAAAAGATGCTCTGAGGATTTTATGGAAGACCTCTTGCCGTTGGATTTCATCTCTGATCCTTATACGCGCCAGGTCGTGATGGCGATTGGCTTTTTGATAGGCATCACGATTCTTTGGTTTATCTGGAAGTTCTTCTACACGATTTTCAAACACGTGTTGGTCGGACTGTTTATGCTGGTGATCGGTTCGGTGGGGTATTGGTACTTTCGTTCGTCCGAACCGCCGCGTCCGCCTGAAGTGGGCAAGCACGTATACGGCGTGTCGAGCAAACGCTATCTCGGCGTAGTGCAAAGCGTACAACGCGACGGCAGCAAGGTGACCTTTGGAGTGCGCGAGCCGGGCGGGCAAATCAAAGGCTATCAGCAAGGTTACGTCGAACTCGAAGAAAAAATGCGGGAGGTCGAGCCGCTTCCGACGCCGGCACCGAGTCCGACCTTGAATAGCAACCCCAGACCACGCAGGCGGAACTGATGAAATCTATGCAAAACGCACGACGCACATTTATTGCTTTGGCAGGTGCGGCAACGTTGACGGTTCCGACTTTCGCTGAACAGGAAAACACCACGATGTACGGACTTATCGGAAAGATGGTGGCGGTAGCCGGAAAACGCGATGCGTTGATTGCGATCCTGCTCGAAGGCGTCGCCGGCATGCCGGGCTGTTTGAGTTATGTCGTTGCTCGTGATCCGAAAGACGCCGATGCGCTTTGGATTACCGAAGTGTGGGAAAGCGAGCAAAGTCATCGCGCTTCGTTGTCGCTGCCTGCGGTCAAACAGGCGATTACCCGCGGCAAGCCGTTGATCGCGAGCTTTGGCGATATGACGGTCACCGTTCCGGTTGGCGGTCATGGATTAGTTCCGACCAAGTCGAAATAAGCGGTATCACTTGGTTATTCTCAACCTACCCCACCTTATTCTCTCGTCCTCTGCGCGTAGTTTCAGCGCCTGATTCGCTTGATTCATCATTCATTCAAAAATCTATTCAAAAATCGAAAAAGCCTGCTGTTGGTTTGCTTGTTGGCAGTGCTGTGTAGCTGGAGCCAGCGCCAGGCGCTGGATGGTTCCGTCGTCGCACAAACCACTAGCTGCGGCAATTTTGCGTGGGACGCGCGCTTCAACGGCGAGCAGGGCGTCAACGGCATAGTGCTGGCGATTGCGCAAGCGCCGACCGGCGAAGTCTTCGTCGGCGGACGTTTCACGCGCGCGGGCAATGTGAATGCGAACAACATCGCCTATTGGCATCCGACCGGCGGTTGGCGCGCGTTCGAGCAAGGCAACGGACAAAACGGCGTGGGCGGCGTTGCCTTTGCTGAAGTCACTGCGCTGGCCGTCAGCGGCGAAACGGTTTACGTCGGCGGACGCTTCACGCAAGCGGGCGGCCTGCCCGCGAATAACGTAGCGAGTTGGACGTACCGCAACGGCTGGCAAGCGCTGGCAGGGAATGGCGGCAACGGCGTCGGCGGCACGGGCGCGCCGCAGGTTTACGCTTTGGCGTTGGATAAGGAAGACGTATACGTC
>JABFSD010001015.1 GCA_013140935.1 Acidobacteriota bacterium | reverse complement strand
GGTCAATGTCTGTGCAACGCGAACTGCCTGGACGCATCGTGGCCGAAATCACTTATGTCGGCAGCCGCGCCAACAAGATCGGCATCACGCGCAACATCAACGCCGTGCCGTTGCAATATCTCTCGACTTCGCCCGAACGCGATCAGACGCGCATTGATTTTCTGACGGCGCAAGTTCGCAATCCATTCTTCAACATCCCCGATTTCGTAGGCACGGCCTTAGCCAATCAAAACGTCGGGCGTTCACAACTGCTGCGACCCTTCCCGCACTTTCAAGACATCACCGTCACCGAATCAACCGGTTATTCGTGGTATCACTCGATGCAAACGAGTGTGGAAAAGCGTTTGACCAAAGGGCTGACGTTTCAGGCTTCGTGGACGTGGTCGAAATTCATGCAAGCCATCGAATTTTTGAACGATCAGGATGCGCGGCCATCGGAGGTGATTTCCGATCAGGATTATCCGCATCGTTTCGTCATCAACGGCATTTACGAATTGCCCTTCGGCAAAGGCCGCAAGTTCCTAAGCAAACCGAACTGGCTGACCGAACTCACTTTCGGCGGCTGGCAGTTGCAAGGCTGGTTCGAAGGCCAATCGGGCGAACCGCTCGAATTCGGCAATTCGATTTATCGAGGCAACATCCGCAACGTCAACCTGCCGCGCGGCGAACGCACGACTGACCGCTGGTTCAATCCGCAAGGCTTCGTCGCGCTACGCAACGGCGCGAATGTCGTACTCGAAAACGGTGCGCCCGTTTGGGTAGATTTCAACGATCCGTGCAAAACGAATCCGAGTTGCGCGGTGCGGTTGGCGAACCCGCAAGGCTTCAATCGCGACGCGAGTTACCAACTGGCGAATAACGTGCGCACGATGCCATTGCGTTTTAGTTATTTGCGCGCCGACGGTACGAATAATTTCGACCTGTCGCTGTTCAAGAATTACCAGATCACCGAAAAGTTCAAAGTGCAATTTCGTGCCGAGAGTTTCAACGCGCTCAACCACGTGCAATTCGCCGGGCCGGCGGTGGGCGTTCTCAACACCGCCTTCGGTACGATCACGGGCGAAAAAGGCCACGGCCAACGGCAATGGACGTTCGGCTTGAAATTGATGTTTTAAGTGTGGTGCGCCAGCGTCCCGCTGGCGCACCACCGCGTCAACATTTTTTCAGGACAAAATTATGAAAATCATTCGCCTGTTCTCCGCACTCCTCGTTGGGATAGCGGCTGTCTTCATCACGCCGCAGCCCTCGCTTTCTATCGCCCAACGCAAACCCAACATCCTCTTCATTGCCGTAGACGACCTTAACCATTGGGTCAAACACCTGGGGCGCAATCAACAAGTCATCACGCCCAACATTGATCGGCTGGCGAAAATGGGATTGACGTTCAGCAATGCCTATTGCGCCGCGCCGGTGTGCAATCCTTCGCGGGCGGCGCTGATGACGGGGATGCGGCCTTCGACGACGGGCGTGTATGACAACTCGATTGATTGGCGTCCGGCCATCGCGCAGGAAAAAACGCTGGTTACGCATCTGCGAAGCAATGGATACGGCACGTTCGCCGCCGGCAAGATTTATCACGAAGCCTTCGCGCGCAAAGAGGAATGGGACGAATACGACAAAGAACGCGCCGCGCCGTGCAAACGTTTGAACCCAGACGACGGCGTAGGCGCGATCAAGTTCTCGCCGATGGATTGCGGCGATGACGGCGTATCCGATTACAGCATTGCGTCATATGGCGTCACGCAACTCGCACGCAAACACGACAAGCCGTTTTTCCTGAGCATCGGCTTTCACAAACCGCACCTGCCCTGGAACGTGCCGAAAAAGTATTTCGATCTTTATCCGCTCGATAAAATTCAACTGCCGCCTTATCAGGAAGACGATCTCAAAGACATACCACCCGCTGGCGTCAAGATGGCGCGCGCGCCCGGTTCCAATTCGCCCGACAAACCTTCCGATCACGAATTGATGTTGCAATCAGGCCGCTGGAAAGAAGCCGTGCAAGCCTATCTCGCCGCAATCACTTATATGGACGGGCAGCTTGGTCGTGTGTTGGATGCGTTGGAAAAGTCTGCTTACCAAGAGAACACGATCATTGTCTTCTGGGGCGACCACGGCTGGTCGCTAGGCGAAAAACATCACTGGCGCAAATTCGCCTTGTGGGAAGAGCCGACACGCGCGCCGTTGATTTGGGTTGCGCCCGGCATAACGAAAGCCAACACCAAGACCGCACGCATCGTAGATTTCATGAGCATCTACCCGACGTTGTCTGAACTGTGCGGCTTGCCGATTCCTAAACACGTCGAAGGCAAATCAATCAAACCTTTGCTGACCAATCCCACGATGAAGTGGGGCGGCGTAGGGCAGACGACGCACGGATTTAAGAACCACGCCGTACGCACGCCGCTATGGCGTTACATTCGCTATGCCAACGGCGACGAAGAACTTTATGACGAAGTGAAAGACCCTTATGAATGGACGAACCTGGCGAAGGATAAAAAATATGATTCGGTAAAAGCCGAACTAGCGAAGCACTTTCCGAAAACCGATGCTGAACCCGCTGAAGGCCGTCGCAACAACGCAACGCGACAAAACCGTAATCAGGAGAATGAATAGTGAAGCTGAAAATCTTGCTGGCAGTTGGTTTGTTGTTTTGTTGCACGGGACAAAACGCACGCACACAAACATCGTCATCGCGTCCCAACATTCTGTTTGCCATCGCGGATGATTGGGGCTACGGACACGCGAGCGTCTATGGCTCACGGTGGGTAAAGACGCCTGCGTTTGATCGCGTCGCACGTGAAGGCATCTTGTTCACGCACGCGCATACGCCGAATGCCAAGTGCGCCCCGTCACGCGCCATCTTGCTGACCGGACGCAATTCGTGGCAGTTGGAAGAAGCCGCCAATCACATTCCGTTTTATCCGGCGAAATTCAAATCGTGGGTCGAAGCGTTAGGCGAAAAAGGTTATGCAACGGGCCTCACCGCCAAAGGCTGGGGGCCAGGCGTAGCCAATGACGCCAACGGCAAGCCGCGCCAAATGGCAGGCCAGCCGTTCAACGCGCGCAAAGCAAAGCCTGTTACTTCAGGAATGGAAGGCAATGATTACGCGGCGAACTTCGCAGACTTTTTAGATCAAGCGCCGAAAGATAAGGCGTGGAGCTTTTGGTACGGCGCAACCGAACCGCATCGCGCTTACGAATACGGCAGCGGCGTAGCGAAAGGCGGCAAGAAACTCAGCGACATTGACCGCGTGCCGGCGTTCTGGCCTGACAACGAAATCACGCGCAACGACATGCTCGATTACGCTTTTGAAGTCGAGCATTTCGATAAGCATCTCGGTCGCATGCTCGAACAACTCGAACAGCGCGGCTTGCTCGAAAACACAATTGTCATCGTTACGTCAGACCACGGCATGCCGTTCCCGCGTTCGAAAGGACAAGCCTATCCTTACTCCAATCGCGTACCGCTCGCCGTGATGTGGAAGCGCGGCATTAAGTCCGCCGGGCGTGTCGTAGATGATTTCGTGAGCTTCGCCGACATAGCGCCCACGTTGATCGAACTCGCGCAACTCAAGTGGCGAGACACAGGCATGCATCCGGTAATTGGGCGTTCGCTCACCGACATTTTTTATTCCACGAAAAGCGGCCTCGTGAATCCCAAGCGCGACCATCAACTCGTCGGCAAAGAACGCCACGACGTAGGCAGCCCCAATGACGTGGGCTATCCGATTCGCGGCCTCGTCAATAACGAGATGCTTTATTTGCGCAATTACGAACCGGATCGCTGGCCGGCGTGCAATCCTGAAACGGGCTATCTCAACTGCGATGCAGGCGCGGTCAAAACCGATATTCTGAATCTGCGCCGCAACGGCGGAGCCACACATTACTGGCAACTCGCTTTCGGCAAACGTCCGAGCGAAGAGCTTTATGATTTACGCCGCGACCCCGATTGTCTCAACAACCTCGCAGGTGAGCCTAAATACAAGAGCGTTCAGCAACGCTTGCGCGCGCAAATGGAAAGCGAACTCAAAGCGCAAGGCGATCCGCGTATGTTCGGCAAGGGCGACGTTTTCGATAAGTATCTTTATTCCGATGAAAAGAACTGTGATTTCTATAACCGTTTTATGCGCGGTGAAAAGGTGAAGGCTGGTTGGGTAAGCGAATCAGACTTTGAAAAAGAACCGATCAAATAAAGTGGTGCGCCAGCGGGACGCTGGCGCACCACACTGGAAACATCATGCAAAATTTCATCACACTGTTTATCGCAACGCTGTTGGCATTCTTAACGCTTGCACAAAGTGGCACACACATTACCCAAGCTGCTGAACGTCCCAACATCATCGTGATTATGTCGGATGACATGGGTTATTCAGATTTGGGCTGTTATGGCGGAGAGATCGCTACGCCGAATCTGGATGCGTTGGCGAAAGGCGGCTTGCGCTTCACGCAGTTTTACAACACGGCGCGGTGTTGTCCTACGCGCGCGGCGCTGCTGACCGGGTTGTATCCGCATCAGGCCGGCATCGGACACATGATGGAAGATCGCGGTCACGATGGTTATCGTGGCGATTTGAATGAACAGTGCGTGACGATGGCTGAGGCGCTGCGTCCGGCGGGTTATGCGACTTATGCCGTAGGCAAGTGGCACGTTACCAAAGCCGTCAATCCCACATCGGAGGCCGAGAAACGCAATTGGCCGATGCAACGCGGCTTCGATCATTTTTACGGCACGATCACGGGCGGCGGCAGCTTTTGGGATCCGTCCACGCTGACGCGCGACAACGAACTCACGACGATTTATGCCGATAAGGAATATCAGCCGAAGGAGCAGTTCTATTACACCGACGCGCTCAGCGATAACGCGATCAAGTTCATCGGCGAAAACCCATCGGCCAAACCGTTTTTCATGTATCTGACTTACACCGCCGCGCACTGGCCTATGCACGCGCGCGAACGCGACATTGCGAAATACAAGGGCAAGTACGATCTGGGCTATGAACCGATTCGCCGCGCGCGTTACGAACGAATGAAGAAGCTAGGTTTGATTGATCCGCGCTGGGCGCTTTCGCCGCAAGCGGGTGATTGGGCGAACGTGAAAGACAAAGCCTGGGAAGCGCGTACGATGGAAGTTTACGCCGCGATGATTGATTCGATGGATCAGGGCATCGGGCGCATCATCGCCGAACTCAAACGACGCGGGCAGTTCGACAATACGTTGATCTTGTTTATGCAAGACAACGGCGCTTGTGCCGAAGTCAACGGACGCAATCTGACGGGACCGAATCATTCCAACACCTATCACGCGCGGCCTGACAAAGCGGTTTTTCCGGCGGTAGCCAAAGACGCGCAGCATTATTTCGCTTCGATGCCAAAACAGACTCGCGATGGGCGCGCGGTGATTTTAGGCCCGAACGTATTGGCCGGGCCGGACGATACGTTTATCGCTTATGGGCAAGGCTGGGCGAACGCGAGCAACACGCCGTTTCGGGAATACAAACACTGGAATCATGAGGGCGGCATTTCTTCGCCGCTGATCGCGCACTGGCCGAAAGGCATCAGCACGAAACAGCGCAATCAATTCAACCGCACGCCGAGCCATTTGATTGACGTGATGGCAACGGTGGTTGATCTCGGCGGCGCGAAATATCCGACCGAACACAAAGGCCAAAAGATTCAGCCGATGGAAGGCATGAGCTTGCGTCCGGCATTCACAGGCAAAACGATCAACCGCGCGCAACCTATCTTCTGGGAACACGAAGCGAACCGCGCCATCCGCGCCGGCAACTGGAAACTCGTCGCCAAAGAAAACCAACTGTGGGAACTCTATGACATCGCCGCCGACCGCAGCGAGATGAACAACCTCGCCGACAAACAGCCTGAGCGCGTGAAGGAACTGGCGGCGCAATGGGAGGCATGGGCTGCGCGGGCACGGGTTTTACCGTTGGGTACGTGGCGGGCGCAACCGGTGCGGCGTTGAGCCTATTTCGACGTAAGCTCTCATCAGGCTTCGTCGCGTGCGGTATACGAAACGACTTCGCCACGCTCTACGTAACGTTTGAGTAAACGCAGGTACGTCGCCCAGCAATAAGACGAAATGCAAAAATGCTTACTCGGTTCCGCCCAACCGCGATGATAAAACTCGACGGTCGTGACGCCTTCAGCTTCGGCCAACCTGAAGCCCACGCGGGTTTGCAACCAGTCTTCCATCGCGTCGGTCAACGTCCATTCAATCGCGCGATTCGGTTCGCAAATCGTAATGGTGGCGTGCCAGTTATATTCGGGGCCGAATCCCAACTGCCATACGGCGTCGGTCTGCGCCGCACCGGATGAATGCATAGTCCACCAGGCGTCCAGCCCCTTCGGCGTGGCAATCGCTGCGAACACGCGCGAGGCCGGAGCCTTGATCGAAATTGATGCAGAATGTCAGCCATGACCATCGCTCCCTGGTTAAAAGTGAGATTGAACCACACGTGACGGCTCGTTCACTGAGCGGCCTTACGTTTCAACAATTGATCGGCCAAGACGCCTAACAAAATCACGGCACCCATCACGGCGAAATTCAACGAACTCGGAATGCCCAACAAGTTCACGAGGTTTTGCAGCACTTGCAACAAGGCCGTGCCCAGCAGGATGCCTACGACCGAACCTTCGCCACCGCGCAAACTGCATCCGCCCAAGACGGCGGCGGCCACACCATAGAGTTCATAAAAGTTTCCGTGCGAAGAGGGCGAAACCGAGTTGGTATAAAACGCAAAAATGACTGCCGCGATGCCCGTGAACAATCCGCAAATCACATACGCACTGGCGGTAATGAGCGT
>JABFSD010000631.1 GCA_013140935.1 Acidobacteriota bacterium | reverse complement strand
CGCGCTGGATTCGAGTATGCCCCAATCCAATCCGCAAGAAGCGATGTCGCTCGACGCAATCAAGGCGCGGCGATAGCGGCCTGCGGCAATTTGATATGACACGACATCGAGCGCCGTGAGAAACGACAAACAACTCGTACCCACATCAAACGCGGGCGTTTGAAATTCGTCGAGTTGCAACTCACCGTGCAGCAGCGCCGCGTTGTAAGGCATGCCCTGATCCATCGTGGCATTGGCCGCTACGAGGCAATCAATGTCTTTGAGCGTGAGTCCGGCGGCGGCGACGGCGGCACGCGCCGCAGCGGCGGCCATCTGGGCGGCGGTTTCTGCGGCGACAAAATGGCGGCTGATGATTTTGGCTTTGCGTTCAATCGTACCCGCCGCCAACCCCAATTGTTGATCAAGCGCCCGACTGGTCACCAAACGCGCAGGCAAGTATTTGCCCGTGCCGAGAATGCGAATGTTTCGTTGCATGGTTCAGAATAGGTTTGCGAGCGGACTACCAAAAAATATGCCGCTCTCTTTGCCGCACTGGAAAAAGCATAACACGGAAGACCGGATGAGTTACCTGACACGATTAGACGCGCTCGATTTCAGCCACAGCCTGGCAGCGGCTTCCGTGCGTTCACGCGCAGTCTTGCTGACAGGGCAGAGTTCTTTTTGCAGCAGCCGCTTGTCTGATGTGCAAACAGATTTTTTGCGCGCCGTCGCTCCGCCCATCACAGAGCCGTTGTTCACAGGCTTTCCTTATCATCCCGAATTCAATCGGGCTGAATTCAATCGTGAAGAGGTTGAGCCGAACTTGCTGGCGGCTTCGTGGCGTAACGGTTGGCAGTTTGCGGCGAGCCTTGCTTCAGTGCGCTGGCAACACATCGTCGCGCGCGCCTTGCAACCGCTTTTTCATCGCACCGACGAATCGCTGTTGATCGTGACCGGCAGTTGCGGATTGCAGTTATTGGCTTGCGCCTGGCCGCATCTGGTGAAACCTGAAAACCAGATCGTAAGCATCGCGGCACTGGGGCCGGTGTTGTGGCATCCGTTCACGTTGGACTTGCGCGAAATCTTCGCCGTGCAAAGCCGTGCCGATGCGTTGAGCCGTTTTAGCTATCGCGGCGCAGTCGCGGCGCAATGCGACGGAGGGCATCTCGATTACTGGCAATCAGCGACGGCACGTGAGTTGGTTGCACAATTCTTTCTCACGCGAGGTGCCGCTTGAGCCGCATCGCCTTTGTCACACCGCCGTTCGCGGGACATTTCAATCCGCTGTTCGCGTTGGCGCTGGCCGCACGCGATGCCGGTTACGAGATCGAATTCATCACCGGCCCGCGCAAGTCGGCGGTGATTCGCCGGCACAGACTCACCCCGCTCGCCTTGCGTTCTATCGGTGATGACACGCTCGAATCCATCGCCAACACGGCTGAACCCGTAACCAACAATCCTTTACGTTTGCTCGCACAGTTTCGACAAAACCTGCGACTGCTGCCCGCCATCGGTGAAGAGTTGGAACAACTTTGGCGCACCAATCCGCCCGCGCTGGTCGTAGCCGATTCCGTCGCGCCCATTGCCGGATTGGTCGCCGAGCGCTTGCGATTGCCGTGGATTACCACGATTGCTACGCCGTTTGCGTTGGAGGCGCGACGCGGTACGCCGACTTATTGCGGCGGCTGGATGCCTGCGAGCAACGCGCTTGAACAAGCACGTGATGCGGCGGGACGCGCGGCTATTCATATTTTCAAACGCACCGTCGGGTTTCTATTTCGGAAAGAGTTTCGGCAACTCGGCTTATCGAGTCTTTATCGCAGCAAGGACAACGGGGGCAGCGAAGCGATTTATTCGCCGCACGCCATTCTCGGCTTCGGCCTACGCGAACTGGAATTCGAGCGCGACTGGCCGCCGTGCTTTGAAATGATCGGCCCCGTGATCGCCGCGCCGGAACCAGCTTCGCCGTTGTTACTGCCCGATGCGCATCCGCGCGTACTCGTCACGGTGGGTACGCACTTGCTGTGGGCGAAGCGCGAACTGGTTGAACAAGTCGTCGCGTTGTCGCGCGCCTGGCCCGAAGTGCATTTCATCGTTTCGTTGGGCGAAGCCGAATCATCGGTTACGCCGTTCACGCAAGCCGCCGACCGCGTGCGGGTTTATCCGTTCGTGGCGTATCAGGAAAATCTCGAACGCTTCGACGCGATCATTCATCACGGCGGCGCAGGCGTGACTTATGCCGCGTTGCTCGCGGGCGTACCGAGTTTGGTCGTGCCGCACGATTACGATCAGTTCGATTACGCCGCGCGCCTCGCTTATCACGGCTTGGGACTGCGCGTTCGTTCTTTGTCTCAAGCCGCTGAAGCTTTGCCGCGTTTGCTCGACCGCGTGCAATGGCCTGCGCTCACACGCTTTCAGGTTTATGCACGCGCTTATGAGCCGGAAAAAGCCTTTCTCGCCACCGTCAAACAATTTGCCGTTCCCGCATAGACGGCCTATAACCGTGCGACTTATGAAGATCATTCCTTTGGGTACAAGTTCAGGCAAACCTACGTTGCGGCGCAACGTGAGCGCGACCGCCGTCACCGCTGAAGGCGAGTGGTGGCTGTTCGATTGCGGCGAAGGCACGCAGATGCAAATCGTGCGCGCGGGGCTTTCGATGCACCGGCTGGCGGGCATTTTTATCACGCACTTGCACGGCGACCATTTCAACGGACTGGCCGGATTGCTTTCGACGATGGCGCTCGACAAGCGCGTCGCGCCGCTCACGCTCGTCTGTCCGCCGGGTGTGAATGAATATCTGACGCTGTTGGCGAAGCTGAAAATCCTGTGGGTGAATTACGATTTGACGGTGCGCGAATTCGGCAAGGGCTATTTTGCGCAACGCGCTTTCGAGACGGCGTGGGAATCGGATCAATTCGTCATCACGACGCGCCCGCTCGATCATCGCATCTTCGCGTTGGGCTATCGCTTGCAGGAAAAAGATCGCCCCGGCAAATTCGATCTTGAGAAAGCCAAAGCGTTAGGCATTCCATCAGGGCCGCTTTACGGCAAGTTGCAACGCGGCGAAAGCGTTACGCTCGCCGATGGCCGCACGATTCATTCGTCAGAAATCGTCGGCAGCCCGCGTCCCGGCAAAGCGGTGAGTTATTGTTTGGATACGCGGCCTTGCGAGAACGCCATCGCGCTCGGCGCTGACGCTGACTGGCTGATTTACGAAGCGACCTTCACCAAAGACCTGCCCGAAGAAGCGCAACAGTTCGGACACTCGACTGCCGAACAAGCCGCGCAGGTCGCCATTGCCGCGCGTGCCAAGAACTTGCTCATCACGCATTTCAGTTCGCGTTTTCCCGATGCGCGCGTGTTGTTGCAAGAGGCGCGCGAAGTTTTCCCCGCAACGGTGATGGCGGAAGATTTGATGGAAATCGAATTATGAACGCAGCCCCGCAACGCCGCTTGAGCGACAACCTTTGCAAGACGCTGGCAGAACAATATCCCGCGCAATTCGCCGCGTGGCTGTTCGGCGTGACGAGCGGCGTGCGTGTGGACAAAACCGAACTCAGCCGCGAACCCGTCCGTGCCGATGCGGTTGTCTTTGCGCACGACGAGAGCGAGACGTTGCACACTGAATTTCAAACGACGATGAAAAGCGAAGTGCCCGTGCCGCTGCGGCTGCTCGATTATCACGTAGGCTTCAAACGCAAAAATCCTTCGCAGCGCGTCAGGCAAATGCTGGTCGTATTGCGCGACAATGGCGAACCAGTTCCTGATCGTTACGAAGACGAGACGACCGTGCATACGTTTGGCGTCGTCAAGATGTGGGAGCAAGACCCGCAGGAATTGCTCAAATACGAAGGGCTGCTGCCGCTGGCGGTTTTGTGCCGCGCGGAATCAGGCGAAGACTTGCTCGGCGCAGTGGCCGCGAAGATCAACAAGATCAAGTCGCGTAAGCGACGAAGTGAAACCTTAAACTGGTCGCGCCTGCTGGCGGGCATGCGCTATGATAAAAACCTGATCGAAAAAATCTTCAAGGAGAGCGATATGTTGGAAGAATCGGTTATCTATCAAGACATCTTTCAAAAGGGACACGTCAGTGGCAAGCAGGAAGGCAAAAAGGAAGGTTTGCAACTGGGCGCGCAACAAGAAGAACGAAACATTGCCTTGCTGCTTTTAGAGCAAAAATTCGGCGCACCCTCACGTACCATTCGGCAGCAAATCGAACGGCTCGTAACCGAACAAGTTGAGGCGCTGTGTAAAGCGTTGCTCAATTTCAAATCGAAGCAGGATTTAACGCAGTGGCTAAAACAACATGCTCAACCGCATCGCTAAAATAGCTAACGAAAATTTACGACAAGGAGGATGCAATGGGTCTCGAAGAATCAGTCATTTATCAGGACATTTTCCAAAAAGGTTATCAGTTGGGCCTACGGGAGGTGGAGGGAAAGATTTTTGCAGGCATAGTGGAAAGCCGACTCCGTGTTTCACTACCACGCTCCCTTCATCAGTTAATCGAAGATTTTTCGGTAGACGGACATAAAGAGGCGTTGTCTGCTCTGCTCTTCGAGGTTAACTCAATAGCAGATTTAGCCCGTTGGCGCAGGCAATACGCCGCACCACAAAAGCGAATAGCCTCAACTCAATCCGCCAACAAAAACGGTTTCGCCTCAGCCAAAAAGAAATCCAACTGATCGTGATGAACCCAATGCCCGGCGCGTGGCACTTTGACGAGGCGCGCATTCGGCAATGCAGCCAACCGTCCATCGGTGTCAGGCGCGGGGAACGGACTCTCTTCGCCCCAGAACAATAACGTAGCCGCTTCGATCTGGCTGAACAGTTCCAACTGATCGGCGAAGCTGAAACCCGTTGGCGCAAAGGGGCGCGCGAAGTTGTCGAACTTCCACGCGAGCGATCCGTCGGCATTCCAGTTCGTACCGTGCAACGTCAGGTGCCGCGCCTGTTCGTCTGACAGATGCGGATTGGCTTCCTGCATGCGCGCGACGGCGGCTTCGAGCGTGGGGTAAGAACGCGCTTCGCGCTTTTCGATTTGGCGAATCTCTTCGACCCAGCGGCGCAAGCGTTTTGACGCGGGATGAAACGCGCGATGGTGCGGCGGCAGCCCCAAGCCTTCGATAGAAATCAGTTTTTTGACGCGTTCGGGATAGGCGGCGGCATAACTCGAAGCGATGATGCCGCCGTAAGAATGTCCGATCAGGTAAATCGGAAAGCTGTTGACGACATCGGCGAGCGCCGAGAGGTCGAGTACGTTCTCGGCGACCGTATACAATGCGCCCGGCGCGTGGGCGCTGTTGCCGTGGCCGCGCAAGTCGGCCGCAATGACGTGGAAGTCGTTATGCAGCGCACGCGCGACCCAGTCCCAGTTGCGCGCGTGGTCGAGTCCGCCGTGAACGAGCAATAACGTAGGCTTGCCCGCCGTGCCCCAATCCCAAAATTGCAGCTTCAAACGATGCGAATAGAAAAAATGCGAAATCGGTTCCATATAAGTTGTCTCAATGAGTTGTGGAACAAGATGGTATCTTGTTCCAGCCTCAAGGGAACAAGATACCATCTTGTTCCACAACGCGCGCTCGCGTTCACCTTGCTCACGTTAGCGACTATCAATGGTTTGGCGCAACAACAGCAAAACCCTTCGCCAATGGTCGAACATACGCGGCGACACGAACGACTCACGCAAACTTCACCAGCCGGGCAACGCGAACGGCTCACGTTCGGTACGTTATATTTGCCCGATACGCTCAAGCGGCGCGCGACTGTGCCGCTCTTCGTTCACTTTCACGGTGCGGCGTGGTTGGCCGAAACGGCAGCGGCTGAATTGAAAGGCACCGCTGTCATCACCGTGCAACTGGGCGCGGGTTCGTCGGTTTATGCCAAACCGTTTCTCGCGCCCAAGGCCTTTGCCGAATTGCTCGCCGAAGCCGAAGCCAAAGCGCAAGCCAAGTTCGCGCCGCTGACGCTGACCGCGTGGAGCGCGGGTTACGGCGCGGTGCGCGAAATCCTCAACGTGCCCGAAAATTTTGCGCGCATTGACCGCGTAATGCTGCTCGACGGCTTGCATACGGGTTACGTGAACGGCACGCCGGGGCCGCAGGAATCGCAACTCGAAACCGATAAGCTCGCGGTCTTTTTGCGCTTCGCGCGCGAGGCCGTCGCCGAACGCAAGCAACTGCTCATTACGCATACCGAAATCTTTCCGGGTACGTTTGCCAGTACGACTGAGACGGCGGACTGGCTGTTGCGCGAATTGCAACTCAAGCGCAAGCCGGTGTTGAAATGGGGGCCGTTGGGTACGCAACAACTCAGCGAAGCGAAACAAGGCGGGTTCACACTAATGGGCTTCGCAGGCAACAGCGCGCCCGACCACGTAGACCAATTGCACGCCTTGTCTTTTTGGTTGCGGCGATGAAAATGCACGGCAACACTTCCCTGTAATACCCGCGCAGATAATTCAAAACTTCTTCGGAGAATCGTTTTTCATGAATGTTCGCTCAACGCGCTCTGCTCTATCACTGTCTGTCTTACTGACTTTTTTGCTGGGTGGCGGCCTGAGTTTGGGCTTGCGTTATGCGCCGCTGCTCGCGCTCGAAAACGCAGCGGAAGAGTATGAAGAGAACGAAAAAGATGAAAAGCCCGGTGCAGACGAATGGTTCGTCGAACAGCGCGCTTATCCGTTAAAAACGATTCCCTTCGACGCACGGATGAATGCGCTCGAACAGATGGAAGCCGCCGAAACGCGACAAGCTGCCGCGCGCACCAAACTTTATGGACGTGCCGCGAGAGTTATCGAACAACAAACCCAACCGCGTTGGGAAGCCCTGGGGCCGCAGCCCATCGCCAAC
>JABFSD010000294.1 GCA_013140935.1 Acidobacteriota bacterium | reverse complement strand
TGCCTGCGCGCGAGATGCGCAGGCTGTCGTCATCTAATTCAATCAAGCCCGCTTCGTGCAGTCGCGCGAGTTCGTCGCGGTAACGTTCGCGGACGTTGACGCCGAAACGTTGTTGATGCGCGCGCAAATTAACGCCTTCTTTGAGGCGCAGCCGCAAGAATAGATTTTCGCTTTGGCGGTCTTCATCATCCAGCACCGTCGTTTCGGCTACGGGCGAAGCGTGCGCTTCGATGCGTTGCAAATACTCATGAATGTTGCGCGTATTCGACCAGCGCGTCGCGCCGTCGTAACCGGCGGCGGATACGCCAAAAGCCCAGTAAGGCGTGCCCGTCCAGTATTTCAAATTGTGGCGCGATTCGCAGCCGGCGCGCGCCCAGTTCGAGATTTCGTAATGATCGTAACCGTTCCGCGCGGCTTCGTCTTTGAGGGCGAAATACATTGCGACGGTGACTTCGTCGTCAATCGCGGTCAACTCGCCGCGCTTGATGCGATGCAACAGCGGCGCGTCGGGATAGAGTTCGAGCAGATAAACCGACAGATGTTCGGGCGCGAGGGCGAAGGCTTCCTGCAAGTTGCGCTGCCACGTCGCCATTTTTTGTTCGGGCAATCCGGCGATGAGATCGAGGCTGACGTTGTCGAAGCCCGCCGCGCGCGCCGTCGTGATTGCATCGCGCGCAGCTTGTGCGTCGTGGATGCGTCCGATCATTTCGAGTTCGTCATCGGCGAAAGACTGCACGCCGAAGCTCAGGCGATTGATGCCCAACGCGCGCAAGCCTTTGAGGTATTCGAGCGAGATCGAACCGGGATTGGCTTCCGTAGTAATTTCGGCGTTGGGCGTTATGTCAAATTTGGTGCGGCAGAGTTCGAGGATGCGCGCGAACTGTTCGACCGTCAGAGTCGTAGGCGTGCCGCCGCCGAAATAGATTGTGTCTACGGTTTGCATCGCGGCACTGACATCGGCGCGTTCGATCTCGGCGCACAGCGCATTGACGTATCGCGCCGCGAGTTCGGCTTCGTAACCGCCCGTGGCGAAGTTGCAATAATGGCAACGCGCCGCGCAAAACGGAATGTGTAAGTAAATGCCTGCGGGTTCTTGCATAAGCGGCGCATATCGTAAGGCATGGCGATGGTTGATGGCGATGGGGCGAGCCAGAGGCTCGCGACCCGACTGCCAGCGAGACGCTAGCGCACCAGCGCGCGGAATTGTTTGGGTGAAGCGAACTGATGCGTTACACTGCGCACCGTCATTTTAAGCGCAGCCGTTGATAAGGTTGCGATCATTTAACGAAACACGAATTCACAAGGAGCAGTGATTATGAAACAGTTCAGCAAAATTTTGTTTGCCTGCCTGATCGCAGGCGCGATGGCCTTCACGGCGGCGGCGCAAGGCGCGAAAAAGCCTGCGAGCAAGACGGCGGCAAAAGCCAAAATGGCGAAATTCATGGGCAAGGGCGATGGCATCACGACTTGTCCGGTGACGGGCGAAGAGATTAGCAGCAAAGACATACACACCGACCATTACGGACGCACGGTCTATTTCTGCTGCGGCGGGTGCATGACAAAAGCGCAAAAGAGTCCGGCGATGTATATCAAAAAGACCGAAGAGGCGCAGAAGGCTGCGGTGGCCGGGATGGCGAAATCAGCCGGTCACGGGCATGGCGATAGCCATGCGGCAATGAATCATGGCGATTCGCAAGACAAAGGCGCGGCGACCAAATACATCGGCAAAGGCGACGGCATCGAAACCTGCCCTGTCACGGGCGAACCCATCAACAAAAATCTCAAAGGCGAAGCGATGGGACGCGAGTTTTATGTTTGCTGCGAAGGCTGTCTCGATATGGTCAAAAAGAATCCGACGGCTTATCTGAAACCGATGGCGAAAAAGGAAACGGCATTCTTAGGCAAAGGCGACGGTGTTGAAACCTGCCCCGTCACGGGCGAACCGGTAGACAAAAAATTGACTGCCGAAGCTGACGGACATAAGTTCGCTGTTTGCTGCGCGGGTTGCATTGATACGGTCAAAGCGAATCCGGCGGCATATCTGAAGGCGAAGAAGTAAGCTCGACGCCACATCGTTTCTTCTTACTATGAAATTACTATGAAAGCCAGTTCACACCAGTGAACTGGCTTTGGTGTATTAGGCCCATGTGATTGTGCAACGTAATAATTCGCACGCTGTTCCACTCAAATCCGAAGCAAGTCAAACGCACTCCCGCCGCTTGACGCCCCTACGATTAGCTCATCGAAATATCGCAACCTGATCGCAGACTGACTCCTTTCATCACGAAGGGAAGTTCCCGCACGCATCCATTTCACCCAAGCGTCAGTCTTACGCAATGCCCTTACATTGTTTCCCCTTTTGGCATCGTCAGGTCTTCGTGTGTTCAGGCTCCGGTGTGACACGACGGCAGAGCAGGAATAGGCAAAATAAAAATAGCTCAGAGGCAACCAGCACTCTGGGGCAAGGTAAATAGTCCGAGGAGGCATAGTGATGAAGACAGGCAAGCTCGACGCATTGCGCGGGTCGGTGGAATCGGCGATTTCACCGGTGTTCAATGCGTTTCTCAAAAGTTCGGTAGTGCGTAAGACCGCTGAATTGATGCTCCCTGAAGGCATGGAAAATTTCGGCAGGGAATCAGGTTTCAGTGCTAACGCGGCATTCAGTGAGGCATTAGGCGCAACGCCGGGGCAAGCTACCGGGCCGTTGCAGGGGTTGGCGGCAGAGTTAGGCGCAATGAATATGCCCGCCGCATCGAATATGTCCGCCGCCATTGGCGCGCCCGAATTGGCAGGCGTAAAACTCGAAGCGGATGATCCGCTGGCGCAGCCTTCGATCCGGCAACCCGCTACGACACAGCGCGGCAAGACTAAAAGTAAAAAACGCGACTCCGCCAAATTCACCAAAGCAGAAACTTATAATTTGCAGGCCGTGGCCTATTACAGCATCGGACGCCACAGCAAGGCGCTTGAATGCGCTGAATACGCTTTGAAGCTGGATAAAGAAAACGGTTCGGCGTGGCAATTGCGCGGCGCGGCGCTGTTAGGTTTGCAGCGCCACGAAGATTCCATCAAAAGTTACAAGCGCGCGCTGGTGCTGGAGCCGGACGATTTTGAAGCATGGCTGGGTTACGGTCAGGCGCTGATGCAACTCGATCAGCCGCAACGCGCGGCGGCCTGTTTCGCGCGCGCGCTGGAACTAGTTCCGAACTGTTATCCGGCGGCCTTGCAACGCGCGCGCGCCTTGGCAAAAGCGCAACAGATTGAAGCCGCCAACGATAGTTATGCGCTGGCGCTGCAACTCAACCCCGACGATCTCGATGCTTGGCGCGAACGCGGCGACTTGCTGCTGCAACTCGAACGCGCGGCGGCGGCACTCGATTGTTACAACCGCGTGTTGCAACTCAATCCGTCGGAGATCAATACGTTGATGCGGCGCGGCATCGTGTTGCGCCAATTGGGACGCGCCGATGATGCCGTCGCGGCTTATGACCAGGCCCTGAAAATTGCGCCGCAACAACCAGCGCTCTGGTTTAACAAAGCCATTGCGCTCGAATCGCTGGGGCGTGAAGCCGAAGCCATTCGTGCTTACAAAACCGTACTCAAATATAACGCCAGCGATGACGCAGCGTGGACGGCGCTCGGCAATATCTTTTTACGCAGCTTTATTGAGTCGCTGAATCACGACGACTTGCCCAACGCCAAAACCAACTGGCAGGAAGCCATGCAATGCGGACGGCGCGGCAGATCAGAAGATTGGCACAAAGAAGAGTTGCATTACCTGCAAGCGGCAGCCGCGCTCGGCCATCACAAGCTGGTCAAGGAATTGATTGCGCGCAATCAGGGCAATGAGTTGCTGGGGCCGCTGGCTTCAGCCGTAGAGTTTTTGATTACGAAAGATCAAGAGAAAGTGACTTCGCTGCCGACGCATATTCGCCGTCAGGTCGAAGGGCTGATTCGATTGTTGCGCCCACTTCCTGCTTAGTTACCGGCATAAACAAAAAAGGGAGCGCGTCGCGCTCCCTTTTTTTATGCCTGGGGGCGGGATCGAACCGCCGACCTGCGGGTTATGAATCCGCCGCTCTAACCATCTGAGCTACCCAGGCAATGGGTTTAGATTGTCAAAAACGAGGCGGAATCTAGCACGCCAGCGCGCGCTTGGGCAACGCGCCGTCTACGATTTTTTGCAGCCGGTCGGCTTCACTTTGCATGAAAGCCTTGAGTTGCATTGCGTCCTGCGGTGCAGCCAGATGCAGCGGTTCGTGATAAATGATTTTGAGTTTGTAAGGCCGCGGAAAGTAATGATGCGGCGAATAAGCCTGATAGCCGCCGATGATGGTGACGGGTACGACGGGCGATTGCGTATCGAGCGCCAGCTTGATGACGCCCGCCTTGAAGGGCAATGTTTCGCCGGTGCGAGTTCGTCCGCCTTCGGGAAAGATCACCAGCCCACCGTCATTGCGTAAATGTGTGAGCGAAAATTTCAAGGCCTGCCGATCACTCTTTTCCAGATTTACCGGGAACGCGCCGTAAGCTTTCATCAACGCGCCCAGCAGCGGCAGCCGCGTCATCTTGTCCCACGTCATATAGCGCAACGGGCGCTTGATCGGCGTCGAAACCCAGATCGGATCGAGAAAGCTCACGTGGTTCGGAGCCAGAATCACCCTTCCGTTCAACGGCACGTGCTGTGCGCCTTCGAATTCAATACGGAAGTAAAGTTTGAAAATCGTCAGCGCGAACCAGCGCGACAGCACGAAGACCCAGGTCTTTTCCATGTAGTGGCGAGTGGCGAGTGGCGAGTGGCGAGTTAGCGGCTGTTACTAGCCACTAACCACTAACCACTAACCACTAAGAGAGATTTCCTTTCTTGATTTGCTCGGCGAGGTAATCGCTCGCGCGCCACGCGACGGCGAGGATGGTCAACGTCGGATTCTTTTCGGTCGCCGAAGGAAACGAACTGCCGTCGGTGACGAATACGTTTTTGACGGCGTGCATTTGGTTGAATCCATTGAGCATCGACGTTTTCGGATCGCTGCCCATGCGGCAAGTGCCGTGTTCGTGAATCGGCGAGCCGGGATGATCTAAATCGCCGCGCTGATAATTTATCAATTCGCCTTTGGCCGCCTTCACGATGGCTTCGACGGTGTCATACATCTCTTCGGCCATCTTGCTTTCGTTGTCGGTATAATTCAGCACCATCCGCATAATCGGCAAGCCGTATTGATCCAACTTCGTTTCGTCCACTTCGATGCGATTGTCTGCGCGCGGCGGAATTTCGCCGTAAGGATGAAACTGAAACAGCGCGGGATAACGCCGCAACACATCTTTTTTGAATGCGCCGCCGAAGCCCGACAAGTTCTTGGCGAAGCTCGCATTGTTCTGACAGCCGCTCGCCCAGAATTGCATGCCGAAACCGCGCGCGTAATCGCGCTTCGCTCCGCGATGATTGAAACGCGGCATGTAAATGTGTTCGCCGCCGATGCCGCTGTCGTGCGTGGTCGGGCGTCCGTAAAGATGCGGCAAAAAAGTTTGTACGTGAAAGCGAAACTGCTCGGTGAAATACTGGCCGAGCGTGCCCGATACGTTGCCGATGCCGTTCGGATAGATGTTTGATTTCGAGTTGAGCAGGATGCGCGTCGAGTCTACGCACGAAGCCGCGACGACGACGACTTTGGCGCGCACCTGCGACTCTTGCTTTGAATAACGATCAAAGTATTGCACGCCATTCGCCAAGCCGGTTTTCGCGTCTACCAATACGCGCCCTGCGACGGCGTTGCTGATGATCTTGAGCTTGCCGGTCTTGATCGCGGCTGGCAGCACGTGCAAGGCGGTGTTAAAGAAACTGCCGGTCGTACAGCCCGAACCGCAATCGCCGCAATAGTGACAAGCGGCGCGTCCGTTCAAAGGTTTCGTTAAGTTGGCGCGGCGTCCAGCAACGATCTTGATGCCAATGCCAGCGGCGGCGTTCTTCACTGCATATTCGCCGCAACGCATCGCGGGCGCAGGCTGATGAAATTGGCTGCCCGGCAACGTGTCTGTGTCGTCATCCCCGCCGCAGACGCCGATGAGTTGGTCTACGCGGTCGTAATAAGGTTTGAGGTCTTTGTATTCAAACGGCCACGGAATGCCGTAACCGTCATTCACTTTGAAATCGACATCGGAGTAACGCAGCGACACGCGCCCCCACATATTCGTCTTGCCGCCGTGTCCCCACACGCGATAGAGGTCGTAACGCTTGCCTGCTGGCACGAGATAAGGCTGCTCTTTCGTATCGAGAAAACCCAACTCAGGACGCTCGCCGCGTTGCAAGCGTTCGCGTCGTTCGTAAGGCAACAAGGCCATCCAATACTTGTCGGTGTCGTAGCGGCTGCCCGCATCGAGCAACAACACGTTGACGCCCTTGCGCGTCAGATTCCACGCGGTCATGCCGCCTGCTGCGCCTGAACCGATGACGACGACATCGTGAATTACGGGTGACTTTTTGATTTGCATAGCACGTTGTTTCTTTGGTGAATGGGTTGGATTGGAACGCCGCCATACTAAAACAAGCCCCGCGTGAAGCAAATCCATTGTTCCAGTCATTGCGTAATGCAGGAAGTGTTTCACCTTTCCACCGGAGCGTTTTATGCAAACTACGAGTGCCATTTTACCGGCCACGCCATTCCGCCGCTGGCCGATCAGAAAGATGCTGTTCGCATTTGTCTTATTGTTAAGCGGCTGGTTAGCGTATGGCCTTTACCCGCCGCGCCAGTCTTCGTTGCGACAATTCGATGCCAATGCCGTAGCCCGGCTTGAAACCGCAATGTGGCGGTCTTATTACGACAAAGAGCGGCATCCGAT
>JABFSD010000683.1 GCA_013140935.1 Acidobacteriota bacterium | reverse complement strand
GGTGCCATCCACGCGAATGCCGCCGTTGATGACGGCCCACTCGCCCGGATAAGAACGCACGGTGATAGGCGCGTCAGGTTGGCCGTTGAGGTAGCTGCGAAACGGCGATTCCTCTGTGCCCGACAACGCTCCGCCGGGCAGCGTGTAAAGACCACCGCGCAACCAGATCGTAGCGCCCGGACGCACGGGGCTTGGCAACGAAAGCGCCTTCGCCAAATCAATCGGACTGTTCAGCGTTCCGCTGTTGGTCGCCAGTCCACCAGGCGCGACGATGATGTCGGTTGTCGCAGGCAAAATGGGTGTCGGCGTCGGTGCCGGCGTCGCATTAGGCGTCGCATTGGGAACAGGCGTGGGCGAAGCCGTAGGAGAAGGCACTGGCGTGGGTGTAGGCGTGGGTGTAGGCGTGGGCGTGGGCGTAACTGTAGGTCGCGGCGAAGGCGTTACGGCTGTCCCCGCGCTGTCGGTATGAACTTCGATTTGGTTAGAGGGTTGCGAACGGATGCCGAAGAGCGAGACGGTGTCTACGTAATAGCGATACATCTGGCCTGGCGTGAGCGACGCATCGAGAAAGTCGGATTGATTGGCGGGCAAGATGCCCAATAACGTAAAGGCGTCGGCATTCGTCGCGTGATAAACCGAAATGTTCTTGATGCTGCGGGCGAATTCAATTGACCAACTTAGTTGTACCGTATTCGGCGCTGGCGAGGTGTAAAACAGGCGAATCTTTTGCGTCGCGCCTTGTGCGCTTACCGTTGCGTTCCGCCACAAGTTGAGCGGTGACAGACAGAGCGCCAAAAGGATGAGCCATACGGCGCAACACCACAGTTCATAACCTAACCAACGGCCCCAACGCGGCAATCTGGGAATTGCCGGAACACGCTGGTCACGATTCACGCGACGGGATGCAGGATAAGACATAGCGATCCAGCCCTCTTGCGTTATGGGCAGCAAGAGAGAAAGTTCAGGTAACGCTCTCACGCTCGCATCACGACTCAAAGCCGGCTTATCGAAAAAAGGCAAAGTCTGCCTCAGCGAAAGCGGCAACCTGAAGTGTGAAATCTTGGGGCGAAAGAGGGGGTTACGTGGTTTTCAGAAAGAATAACGGTAAGGCCTGAATTACCGGGGCGTGTGTGAGGGACTTACCAAACGGGCGGGAGTGTAGGCTGCGTCAGCGGCAGGGTCAAGGCCAGGCGATTCACGCCCGCTCAGAGTTTGATTAGTTTTTCGATTTCTTCCGGCGAGAGCTTGCATACGACGGCTTGAAACTTGCCGGATTGGCGGCGCGCAATGGCATCGGTGAGTTCGACTTCGGTGCGCACGTGGCCGACGTGCAATTGCATATTGTGTTTCAGCGTTGCTGAGTCGTGTTCGTTATAGCCTTCGGCGGGTACGACTTTGATGATGAATAGGTCGGGCTTTTCCTGAATGACTTGCGCTTCGCGGATGTTGGTGACGCCTTTGAATACGGTGTCGAAACGCAAGACCTGCCGGCCATCGGGCGTGTAACACATATCTTCGATGCGGCCTTGAATGTCTTCGAGAATCGCCATCTCGCGTCCGCAAGGGCAGCATTGTTCCACCGCCCACCGTGCCGCGTCGCCGAGGCGATAACGAAACAGCGGTTGCAACTGATTGCGCAACCCTGTGCAAACCAGTTCGCCGACTTCGCCCGGCGCGCAAGGGCGTCCGTGCGGGTCTACGATTTCGATGATGCCCGCTTCCGAAGCGACGTGATAGCGCCCGTGTTCGCATTGAAAGGCGAACACACAGCCCTCAATCGCGCCGTAACGATCAAACAACCGGCATTGCCACGCGGCCTCGATGTTCTCGCGCAACTGCGTCGTCACTGTTTCAGACGTAGTCACCACCACTTTCGCTGGCGCAGGCATATCGCCGGTGCGCAGCGCATAACGCGCCAACACGTTCAGCGCATTCGGGTAGCCCATCACCACCGTCGGTTTGAACTCGCGCAAAAACGCCATATAGCTCGGCAGGTTTTGCCGCGACAGGTGATAGATCGAACCGTAAGCCAAATCTTCGGCTGGACTGAAGCGCCAAAACGGAGGCAGCGCCTGATCGGGATGACAAACCTTGCGCGCGCCGAACATCACGCGGCGATCCTGATAATTGACGCCCGCCCAGTGCATCGTGCGGGCTTCGGGCAGCGCAACCTCATAAGCGTGCAAGTCGGGTGTGTAATAAATTTCGGTCGGCGTGCCGGTGCTGCCGCTCGAACGTTGAATGAAGACGCCTTTCGGCAAAGGGTCTTGCGTGAGTAATTCTTTGCTGCGCGTGCGCAAGGTATTTTTCGAGAGAAACGGTAACTTGGCTAAGGCTTCGCGCGGCGGCATATCCGGTGTTACTCCGGCTTCGGCAAAAATCGTTCGATAATAACTCGAGCGCGTCGCTACTTTGAGTAACTCAGTTAGTTTCTCGTCTTCATATTGTCTGAATTGTTCCGCCGTCCAGCGATCGCGCGCGGTGAATTCCGCCACTTGTTGGTGAAAAGACGGATTAAAACGCCGCCGATACCATTGCCAGCCATAAGCGGCGACCAACGCTTGTTGAATAAATATCGGACTATTCAGGTAAACCGTATCAATAAAACCAGCCATGCGAATTTTCTTTCGTGCGTTATGCCTTGAAACTCGGCGCGGGCGTACCGCGTTGCGCGGTGAGCTTGTTGCGATGATGCGCGATGACGCTTTGCAGAATCTCGTCGAGCGTGAACGTAGGTTGATAGCCGATCAGTTGGTGGATCTTTCCGATATTCGGCACGCGGCGGTGCATGTCTTCAAAGCCTTCTTCATAAGCCTTGTCATAACTCAAAAATTTAATTTCCGAATCTGAGTCAGCCAGGGTCTTTATGCGTTCGGCGAGTTGCAAAATACTGACTTCCTGCGTGCTGCCGATGTTATAAACTTCGCCCACCGCTTGCGGATGTTCGATCAATTTCATCAACGCACCGACCACGTCAGAAACGTGCGTGAAACAGCGCGACTGTTGCCCATCGCCATACACCGTCAAGTCTTCGCCCTTGAGCGCCTGTTGCACGAAATTCGGAATCACCATGCCGTAACGTCCCGTTTGTTTCGGCCCGACGGTGTTGAATAAACGCACGACCACGGTGGGCACGCGCTTTTCTTTCCAATAGGCAATCGCCAGAAATTCATCAATCGCTTTTGAGCAGGCATAACTCCACCGGCCTTTGTTGGTCGCGCCCATGACTAGATCGTCCTCTTCGCTAAAGGGGATTTGTTTGCTCTTGCCATAGACCTCAGACGTAGAAGCGACTAACACGCGTTTCTGTTTCTTGGCGCATTGTTGCAAGACGACTTCCGTACCACCGATGTTCGTCTCGATGGTGCGCACCGGACTTTCGACGATGAGCTTGACGCCGACGGCGGCGGCCAGATGAAAGACCACGTCACATAAATCAACTAGCTCCGCCGTCAATCGCTGATTGGTTACGGTGTCGAGATGATAATGAAAATGCGCGTGCCCTTGCAGGTGCGCGATGTTATCAATGGAACCCGTCGAGAGGTCGTCAATAATGTATACGTCATCGCCTCGTTTTATGTATTGTTCCGCCAGATGCGAGCCGATAAAGCCTGCGCCGCCGGTAATGAGAACTTTCATTGCGGTGGTTTCTCCTGTTTATTTTGGGTTAGTTGTTTTCATTCAGCGATTTAATCATTTCACCTGCCCAGACGCCGTTTTTCAGCACCTTGCGCCAATGCAATCGCTCATAAAAATCAATCGCCTGTTTATTTTCCGTACTCACAGATAAATCCATAAGCTCGAAATTACGTTGCCGCGCAATTCGCTCTGCGGCCAGCATTAATAACTTACCAGCCCCCTTGCCTTGCACGGCAGGATTGACGGCAATTGCTAAAATGCCGAAAGCCCTGGGCGCAGCAGGCGGTGGAGTCGCCGTAACTTGAGCAGGTTTTGGTTTACTCAGACGGCGCAATACGCGCCATCCTGTCGCCAATCTGTCGCGAAACAGCGGGTTGAACAACAGCCACGGATGCGTCATCACGCGAACCATTAGGTAAAAACGATTGCGATTCAAAAAACCTGACATCGCGCCGCGAAAAATGCCGCTGAAACAAAAACCGGCCAGTTGATTTTCGCTGAACGCCGCCAACGCTGCGCCGTCGTGTGGCCCGACCAATAGCCACTCGTAATAGCGACGGACGGCTTCTTTTCCTAACGCGGTCAAAGCGCTTTTCGGAAAAGCTGCCAGATGCACCGTGGCAACGGCAGTCAGATCATTCACAGTCAATTCACGAATAATAGTTTCAGCGGAAGCCATGGTTAGGCGCGTTCGTAGTTCCGCCTTTAGGCGGTGGGTTGGGGCAGCGAAGCCCACCGCCTAAAGGCGGAACTACGAACGCGTTTAGTTATAAATGCTTTTCCAGATAATCAACGAATCGGGAGATGATATTTTGGCGGTCAAAATGCGATACCGCTGTTTGCCGTCCGTTGTTACCTAACTCCGCGCGCAAGGCCGGTTCACGGCTCAAGCGGCGCAAGGCGTCAGCCAGCCCCGTTATATCGCCGGGAATGACTACCAACCCGGTGTTATTTTCTTTTACGATGGTTGCGCCTTCGCCTTCACCTACGAAAATCACGGGCTTGCCGCAGGCCATCGCTTCATAAAGTTTAGAAGGCACCGCCCCTGGAATATATTTTTTCAACGTAACCAATAAAATATCGGCGCTTGCCAATAACGAAGGAATTTCGTTTTTCGGTTTCGAGTCGAGAAAGGCGACGTTGTTTAAGGCTGCACGTTGGGCACGAGCTTTTAATTCCTGCTTTTCCGGGCCGTCGCCGACTAACACGAATCGGCAATTTTCTGTGCGTAATAACTCCGCTGCCGAGATGATTTGATCCAGTCCTTGCGCAATGCCGTGCAAGCCCGCATACGTCGCGGTGCAGGTGCTGTCGTCGCTTTGCCCCACAGTCGGCACGAACAGTTTGGTGTCAACGCCGTTGGAAAGATGAAAGACGTGGCAGTCAGGGAAACGCTGCTGGATGTCTTCAATAATACCGCGCGATTGCCCTGTGACCAGCCAGGATTGGTGATAACAAAACTTTTCGATGGCGAGGCTGACGCGATGCATCAGGCTGTCAGGAGCCAGCACGCCTAATTGCACGGCACTTTCAGGCCATAGGTCAGAGACGTTAAAAATGAATTTCGCGCGTTTCAGCTTGCTCAAAATATACGCCGTAAAGCCGAGAAAAAGTGGGGGACTTTCGACCAATAAATAATCAGAAGCGGGTAACTTAATCGCGCCGATCAACAAAGACGACAACGTGAAAGACAAATAACTGGTGATGCGCGGAATGAACGCTACTTTTTGCGTCGGATAAATAAACGTGCGCAATACTTTTGCGCCTTGAATCGTTTCTTCGCAATAAAAGCCGCTATAGCCCGCATAGATTTTTCCCAGCGGATAATTGGGCAAAGCGGTCAGCACGGTGACTTCGTGCCCGCGCGCCAGCAAACCGGCGACAAGGGCGGAAAGGCGCGCTTGTGGCGCTCCGATTTCAGGCAGGTAATATTGGGTGAGGATGGTGAATTTCACGAAGTTACTTGCCGTACCTGCTTGAAATAACGCTCATGCCACAGCGATACCATAACTAATTGTTTGATGAGCGCGTCGTGTTGCGTAGCTCCGGCAAAAAACTCGCGGATGGTGTTTTGCAAATGGGTTTGCGCAAATGGGCCAGCGGCTATGCACTCTTTTTGCGGTAGTTGCTCGACCCACGTGCGCAAAGCCGGAACTTCGCGGAAGTATTTCGCCCACGGCACACCGAATCCCCACTTGGGTGCGTTGCGAATCGCTTCGGGCAAACGGTCACTGAGACCGGCGCGCAACAGATGTTTGCTTTCGCGCGCAGAAAGCAATTGGGACGAAGGCAAGGCGGCCAATCCTTCGACCAACCGATAATCGAGAAAAGGCACGCGGCATTCAATCGAAGCGCCCATCGTCATGCGGTCGTTGCGATCCAGAATCGAACCGAGAAAAGTATGCTGGTCGTTATACATCGCCTGACGGACCAGATCGTTCGGATAAAGCTGTTGGGCTTCGGTCAGAATATTCTCGCGGTAAGAAAAATCAGAGGGTGAATTTCTTTCGAGTATCTTGATTTCGTGCGGCAATAAATCGCAGCTATTAAAAAATACCAGCCGATCAAGTTGACCCAATTGCAAAAACCGTCCCAGCTTGCGCAGTCGTGCGGGTAACACGCTCAACGAAGTCATCCGACTCAGAAAAGGCTTAGTGATTTTGAGCAAGGCAGGATTTTGCAACGGACGATAGCGCACATAGCCGCCCAGCGTTTCGTCTGCGCCTTCGCCCGAAAGCAGCACGGTGACTTTAGGTTTGGCGTATTCCGAAATGGCCCACAAATAAAGGTCGTTGCCGTGTACGAGCGGCTCGTCGTTCAGCCACGACGCGGCTTGCAGACGTTCGAGCAAGTCGTCTTCTTTCACGAAGAGTTCGTGATAATTGAGTTGCCATCGTTCGGCGAGTTGTTTGGCTAACGGCCCTTCGTCATAACCGGCTTCGTCGAAACGCACGGTGAAAGTGTTGATGCCTGAACCCGCTTGCACTGCTAATGAAGCCGCGACGCTGCTCGAATCGAGGCCCCCGCTCAACAGCACGCCGATAGGCACGTCGCTGATGCGGCGCAGGTTGACGGCGCTGTCAAAAGTTTCGCGGAACCAGCCCACGGCGTCATCCTTCTTCTCGTCGCGTTGGGCTTGTGCGCGTTCGCTCAGATTCCACCAGCGTTTGATTTCGGTTTTGCCGTTTTGCCACGTGAGGC
>JABFSD010000910.1 GCA_013140935.1 Acidobacteriota bacterium | reverse complement strand
GCCTTTGCACAAGCGAAAGCGACGAGTGCCAGTCAAACCGTTCAAACATTCTTTGCGTTACTGAAAGGGCAGCAATACGCCAAGTTGCATGAATTGCTGCCGTCGCAAATGCAGGCGCAAATCAGCCGCGAACAGTTGACCACCAATCTCAAACGGCTCGAAGGCTTTCTCACGCTCGAACGTATGCAAGTCGGACGAGTACAGGAAAAAGGCGAGTTCGCCGTGGTAGACACGACGATTTACGGCAAACTCAAACAGCCGATGAATTTCAACGGCCAATCCATCAGCGAAGGCCGCGTCGTGACGCAACAATATCTGTTCAAAGAAAACGGCCAATGGAAAGTCGTGACTGCCGATGACGGCGCACGCAATTTCTTCCTCAAACGCAATCCGCAATTCAATCAGCAGTTTCAACTGAGCAAACCGCAGTTCTCGTTCAAGCGTGACGGGCAATGGACGACGATGGGCAAGCCAGCGTCAAGGCCGCAGTAATCAGCACATTGACCATTGTCAATTTTCAATTACCCATTACTTTGCAGGAGTCACGCTAGCACAGGTTTCTCCCTGCAAAACAAGGGGTAATTGGTAATGGTCAATAAGCGACAGTTAGCGCATCGTACTCATCGTCTGCTGCCATTGCAGCGACTTGCGCAAGACTTGCAGCCGCGCCTGATTTTGTTTGTCGGTTAGTCGTTCAAGCTGGTCCGCGATTTCATTCAATAAAGCAAAAGCAAAGAATCCGGCGTGCGTCGTGACGTGCGGGTAATAACTGAGTTCGAGTGCGCCTTTCGGATGGTGAAAGGTGCGCAGTTGTTCATCGTCGAGCGTTTCGACAGCGGCGTTGACGGGCAGGACTTCGCGCGGCAAGCCTTGCCGATAGCCTTGTGCGTCGTGCCAGCCCACGAGCAGCAGGCCGATCAGCACGCCTTGTTCGTTGAGGTAGTCGGGACTGAACACGGCGTTGTGTTCAGACGGCGTAGCCAGTCGCGGCCCATAGTTGCCGTAATCGGGATTGAGCAATTGCGAGTTGTAAATTACGCCGATGACTTCGCGGTCTCCGTTTTTAATGCTCACGAACTGTCCGAAACGATAATCGCTTACGGCTGGCGGCGCGGCGGTTTCGAGCGTGTCGAAGATGCGGGCGACGTAATCTACGTGCGAGTTCGATTTGATGATTTTGGCGATTTGCATGGTTCAGGTGGTGACGTAAGGCGCGATCAGCCGATAGCGTTTCGCGCTAAAGCCGCGAATGACGATCAAATCCTGCGGACGTTTGAACGAGCCGTGTTTGGCGCGATGTTCGAGAATGCGTTTTGCCAGCCCCGTGCCGATGCCGGGCAGCGTTTCGAGTTGCGCCGCCGTGGCCGTATTCAAATTGATTTTCATCGCAGGCGTTTGCGCGTTCACCGCCAGACCCAGCAACAAGGCCAAACACCAATTTGAAATTACGGATTTGAAATCAATGCCAGCCATAGAGTTTCACGCGAAAATCATGATTGACGTAAGTCGGTCCTTCCGGCACGCGGCGCGCGAGTTCGGTGCATTGCACGAACATCATCGGAATACCGCCCGGCACCAGTTGCGCGCCATAATGAGCATTCGTGAAAACCGCTTTGAGGCGCGGGTTGTGCGTCTGGGTGATGCCGTAACGTAATGAGTTCACAGGCAAATCGAGCAGCGGCGTCGGATTGATAATTTCGATGGCGTTATCAAACACATAAACCCGCGTCACGCGGTCGCGCACTTGCCAGGCACGATGTACCAAGGCATTGGCGACGGCTTCGTGCAAAGCAGCGCGCGCGTAATTGGCGCGTCCCGTTTCATCGCCCAGCGTCTTGCGGTTCGGACGCGCGTCCCACAGGTCGGCGTAACGTTGAATGAAATGCAGCGTGCCATCAAAGAGCCGCAACAGATTCCCCGCAATCGTGACGCGCTCGACAATCGGCGCATGCAAATCAGCGCCGCTGTAGCGCGTAAGCTGAATGCCGGCTTGCGGCAATAGTTGCGCAACACGTTCGTTCAATCCAAACAATAACAATCCGCCGATGGTCGGGATCAATTCGTCTTTGCGTTTCACCGCCAATCCCATGTCGCGCAACAGTGTATCGGTCGGAAAGCCTTTCGTATTCTCGCCCCAATAACCTGGATTGACGCCGCGCATGTAGCTCCAAAACAACGATTCATCAATGTCGTTGTCGAGGTGGGCTTTGAAAACCGGTGCCTGCTCAAAGTGAGCCAGCGGCGCTTCGCCGTAAATATGCGAAAGCTCTTCGCGCGTCGCTTCGCGTTTGATTGCACCTTCGCGCAGGTAATAAGCATCGTCCAGCGTGCGATGCGGACGGTTATGCGCTTCGACTTCCAGCACGACGACGCGGCGTCCGCTGTCGAAGGCCACTTTGTTGATGTAAGGAAAAACGGGCGGCTGAATTTGTGTCGCGCACAGATTGCGCAACTCTTCTTCTACGTTTTCCGGGTCGTCTACGCCCTCGATGCGCAGTTGGTCGTTGACGCCGAAAATCATGGCTCCACCATCCGTGTTGGCGAGCGCGATGATTTCAGCCGTGAGCTTCTCAGGATTGCTGAACCTTACTTTGAGTTCGAGATAAGTGTCTTCGCCGCCACGCAACAACCGTACAAGTTCAGTGCGCGAAGTGGCTTGCGCGGGTACGTCGTATTGATAGGCCAGATAGGAACGTTCCGTGTTAGGAAGCTGGCGCGGGCGCTGATAAGAGTGGCGTTTGCGCGACATGGCAAATAGAGGCGGAAAAGAGAAAAGCGGAGCCGCATCCGGTCAGTTGATATTAAAGCTGCGATGCGACTCCGCTTTGGGAAATTTGCGTGTGATTGAAAGTGAACCCGACTATTTCTTTTGCGCTTCAGGTTTAACGTCACTGGGTTCTTCGTTAATCCCTTGTTTGAAATTGCGAATGCCTTCGCCCATGCCTTTCATCAGTTGCGGGATGCGATTGGCTCCAAACACGATCAGGACAATCACCAGCAGGATAATCATTTCGGTCGGGCCTAAGTTGATAAACAGCGGATTGAATTGCGTCATAACTACTTCTCCTTGAAATGCGGCGGTTATCATTGGGTTGTCATTAGGTTGTCACTAGGTTGTCATTGGGAATGTTTGCTTGAAAGCGGGGGCATTCTAGCGTCGCGTTTGCGAGAGTGTCAATTCGCTGCCACTTAGCTATAAGATGCACCAGCAAAGGCTTTCATTCCATTTCAACAAGGCAATTTATGCGCATCAAACTCTTCATCGCTACGTTGTGTATTTCTTTGTGCGGCGTATCTGTTCAGCCAGCACAACAACCAGCACAACAGGCTGGCAACCTGCCCAAACGCCCAATGATTCTGGGCATCGCGCACGTAGCCTTCCAGGTCAGCGACCTGAACAAAGCCCGTGAATTTTACGGCGAGTTGTTGGGTTACGACGAACCGTTTCAGATTCGCAATCAGGACGGAACGCTCGCGCTGACTTATTTCAAAGTGAACGAGCGGCAATACATCGAAATCTTTCCCGGCTTGCCGCCTGAACGCGACGACCGGTTGCGGCACATTGCGTTTGAGACGAACGACCTCGAAGCCTTGCGCGTTTATCTGTTGAGCAAGGGCATCAAAGCGCCTGACAAAGTGAATACGGGACGCGACGGCAACATCAATTTCACCATCCCCGACCCCGACGGCCATGGCGTAGAGTTCGTGCAATATCGCGCAGGCTCGCTGCACACGCGAGCGAAGGGACGCTATCTTTCACCGCGACGTATTTCCGACCGCATCCTGCATACGGGCATCAGCGTAATGAATCAGGCCGCGACCGATGCGTTTTATAAAGACGTGCTGGGCTTGAGCGAAATCTGGCGCGGCGGACGCGATGACACGACCTTGAGTTGGATCAATATGCGCGTGCCCGATGCAACTGATTATGTTGAATACATGCTGACGGAAACGAAGCCTACGCGGCAGCAATTGGGTTCGATGCACCATATCGCGCTGCTCGTGCCCGACATGCAAAAGGCGCTTGAAACGCTGCGTGAACGGGCGGGCGATGCTGCACAAATTCGCGCGCCCCAGGTCGGACGCAATCGCCGCTGGCAACTAAATCTCTTCGACCCCGACGGCACGCGCACCGAACTGATGGAGCCGTTCCCGATGCGGTAAACGCGAAGAGATACTTGCTGCGCCGCAGCAACGCTGTGCTATAGTGCCGACCGTTCTAACGCTGCCAATGGCAAGTTTAGCTGGCAGGCATTCATCCAACGAAAAATCACGATTCAGACCCAAGCGGGCAATAAGGAGAAAAAACACATGTCTAAAGACAATGAAGGCGGAGACAAGCTGGTTTACTTTTTGATCGGCGCGGGCATCGGCGCAGTGACCGCGTTGCTATTCGCGCCCAAACCCGGTAGCGAATTGCGCGCCGAAATCGCCGACGCGACCAAGCGCGGACTCGATCAGGCCCGCGACACTTCGCGCGAACTCAACGAACGCGCCACGGAGCTTTATCAAACCGGCACCGAACGTGCGACCGAGCTTTATCAAACCGGCGTCGAACGCGCCAACGACCTCGCCGCGCGCAGCAAGGAATCAGTCAACGAACTGACCGAACGCGGCAAGGAATTGCTCAATCGCCAGAAATCCCAAATCGCCGCCGCGCTCGAAGCCGGTAAGCAAGGTTACACCGACGCCAAACAAGCCGATCAAGGCAAGGCGCTGGCCGCTTTTGAAGACAACGCATAAGAAAGTGGCTGGTGGTTAGTGGCTGATGGGTAACACTAGCCATTAACCACCAATCACTAGCCATTCGACTTTAGACTAATTCCGAACGTACCCATTGTTTGTAAACCCAATGAAATCAATGTCGGATGAGCGAGAAGACTGAATTCTGGGAATTAAATGCAAGTCGTTGCTTGGTTGGGAATCATCACGACCCTCATTTATTTCCCGCATGCCTTGCATTGAAAATCACCTTTGTTGAAAACAATAAGCTTACGGGTTTTGGATTAGTCTAAAGTCGAATAGCCGCCAATTATGGAAAACTCACTGACCCTAGTCACCGCCATCGGCGTCACGATTCTCTTGATCGTGCAGGTTGCCGTATTCGTCGGTTTTTATTTGCTCGCCAAGCGCGTCGTCGCCGTGGTCGAACGCACGGCGCAATTGCAAACGCGCGCCGAATACCTGCTCAACAACACCGATCCCGTGCTGAAAATGGCGCAGGGCATGATGGTCGAACTCAAATCGGCGACGGGTTATTTAACGCAAGGCATTCAGCACATCACCGCCATCACTGAAATGGCGCGCGACGAAGCCGCCGAAGTGCGCGGCTTGCTCGGCGATTCCACCGCCCTCGCCAAACGCGAAGTCGAACGCGCCAAATCGCAAGTAGACAAAGTGCAAAACACGATCACCACGGCTTCCGATCAATTCGAACGCGCGACGCTGATGGTGCAAAACAGCGTACTCGAACCCGCCCGCGAATTTTCTTATGTGATGGCCGGCGTACGTCGCGCGATTGAAGTCATGATGGCGGGTCGTCGTCTGCCGGTTGATCGCGCTTATCAGGATGAAGAGATGTTTATCTGATTTGTTTCCAGCCTGTGGCAAGTTATAAGTGCCTGCCTTTGATACTCAGCCAATCAACTTGATAGCGCACTTGTTACGCCGCGTCTTCGTAAACATATCCTGCGCCTGTGTAAAAAATTCCGAAGCGCGTCGTTATTTCTAACTGACCTGAGTCACAACCAATCGTCTCAGAAAGTAAATTGTAGTTACGGATACAGCACTTACCACCAGCTAGGTTCGACTAGGCTTCGTGTCAGAGCGGAAGGCACAAGCTTTGCTGAGTTACCTGCTTACAGCAAACAATAAACCAATCAGCCCTACACACACCTGGCTGCGCGACCCATGACGTTGCGGCTCTTTACATCAGTCCCATGAAAACCTTTAACCCATTAACCACTCAAAAAGGAGCAGTACATGAATTTAATCCAAGTTACGAAGCCGAGCCGTCACGAACAACCAACCACCACGAATGCACCGCACGAAGAACTCATCCATTATTACCTGCGATTACCTGTCCCGGAACGCCACCAACAATTCGCCAATACCTCACGCGCCGCCGCTATTGCCGGATGTTCCCAACGTACCGTTCAACGCTGGGTCGAAGAAGGATCGGTGCGCGCTGTTTACGTCGTCGGGCGACAGATGATTCTCATCGCTTCATTGCACGAGTTCATCGAAGGCGAAGCCCGTATGCGCGAATACTCATAAAAAATAAATGGCGACGCACACGTCATTAACGTCATACGCGACAATGACAACATGCGCGACAACCGCGCTAGACCCTAACGCAGCCGTTTGTTACTCATGGCGCATACAGAAAGGCAGAATGTGGTGGTGACTGAACGCAACCATCACCACGTTCTGTCTCTCTCGTGTTGCCTCTCTCTCGCTTTATCCCCTGAATAGCTCTTTAGCGGAATCGTTGTGACGCTTGCCACAACGCAGTTGTCGTTGTGTGTCTGGTCAACGCTCCGCTCTCTCCCAGCTACTTTTGGCATTGCGCTAACGCAGCGCAACGGTCTCGTAAATTCACTGGCACACTTAAATCTGCGTGGGCGACGTAAGCGCCGTCGCACACTCGAAGTGTGCCTTCTGACAGCTTGCGAATTTCGCCATTCGGTTATCGGCGTCGTCTTTCGATGTGTCGGCGATGTGTCGGCGATGTGTCGGCGATGTGTCGGCGATGTGTCGGCGATGTGTCGGCGATGTGTCGGCGATGTGTCGGCGATGTGTCGGCGATGTGTCGGCGATGTGTCGGCGATGTGTCGGCGA
>JABFSD010000621.1 GCA_013140935.1 Acidobacteriota bacterium | reverse complement strand
TCATAAGAGACAATCGCGCGTACGTTTTGATTCTTGATCGCCGTGCGCCAGCCGAAGCCGCCGCTGTGAGAATGCGTGACGAGAATGCCTGCGCCAATTTTGTCAAAAAGCGCCGCGACGGCGTTCGCATTCACTTCGCCATCAATCGGGCCGATGCTGGGCGTCATTTGCCGAAAGTATTGATTTAGCGCCTCTGGCTCGCGCGAAAACTGTACGCCGGGAAAAAAGTCAGGCCAGATGCCGAGGCGGAAAGTGCCAAACCATCCCTGCTCGTCAGGCGTCGGCTGAATGGTAGCGGCCTGCGTGCTGCGACCTGCGTTGCCGCGGCGCGGCTGGTCAATCAGATAAACTCCGAAGTCACGCCGCAGGAAAATCGTTTGATAGCCTTCGCGTCCGTCCGGCGTCGTTTCCCAAGTCTTTGAGAATTGCCCGATGCCGTGCCACATCACCAGCGGAAGCTGACGCGCCCGCACCGGAATCTGATAAGCCACATAAGCGTGATCGCCGTGAAAGGTTTGCCCTTCAGGCGTAGGGCGCAAGTGATCGAACTTACCCGGATTCGTGATGACCGTTCCACCTACGGCGAAGCTGCCTTGCTCTTTGATTTGCAGCGGCGGCAGGTTGGCTTTACTGCCTGTCTGGGCGCTCGCGGTGATCGAGATGAAGAGGAAGAGCGCGAATAGTTTTTGTTGTTTGCTTATGTTGAGTTTCATCAGATTCTTAACTCAGGTGTCACTGCTGCTGAAAAACTTCTCTGGCTACGGCAAGCGCGCTCACCGCGTTCGGCCAGCCTGCATAAAACGCGAGATGCGTGATGGTCTCAACGACTTCTTCTTTCGTCACGCCATTCGCGCGAGCGCGCGTCAGATGAGAGCGCAACTGGTCGGGACGATTCATCGCAATCAAGGCCGCGACGGTCACGAGGCTGCGGTCGCGTCTTGAGATTTGCGGACGTTCCCAAACATCAGCGTAAAGCACGTCATCGGTAATCTCGGCTAACTTCGGAGCAAAATCACCCATCGCTCTTGCCGACGGTCGGTTGTTCGTAGTGGAACGGCGCACCGGCGCGGGAACGGCTTGCACTTTAGCTGGCGCTTTGTATTGCGCATCGCTGACCTTTTCCATCCATTCGACGCGCTTGCCGTCGCTCTGTTGTTCGGTCAGGGCGATGTGCGTCAGGCGGTCAGTGACTGTCGCGCCATGCCAGTGCTTCACGCCCGGCGGAGTCCATACGACATCGCCTACCCTCATCTCTTGTTTTTCGCCACCTTCGTGCTGCACCCAGCCCGCGCCCGCCGTGACGATCAACGTCTGTCCCAACGGATGAGAGTGCCAAGCCGTGCGCGCTCCCGGCGCAAAAGTGACACGCCCACTCGCCAGGCGTGAAGGAGCGGTTGCCTCTTGAAGCAATTCGACGCCGACTGAACCCGTGAAGTTTTCGGCCTCTCTCATCTGCGGGGGCGGCGCACTGTTGCGCGTGACTTTGACGACCTTTTCCTCTGGCGGAGTTGATGCGGTTGCGGCTCTTGCCGGATTCGTTTGCGCTGACGCTGAAACAAGCAGCAAAAACAGCAGGGGCATTGCTGTGAGCAGGGTCACGCTTAAACTTTTCATTTTCGTCCTTTCAACTTTCGGGTTTGTGGGCAGCGGCTTTCTTACTTCGCTTTTGCGCCGAGCAAGATCGGCGTCGTCTCAATCAGCTTGAGCGATTTCACCATCGCCTGCGTACCGGTTTTGTATTTTTTGAAATGCGGCGTTTCGAGATGCGCCTTATAAGCAGCTTCGTCTGCGTATGTTTCAAACATCCTGATGCGCGTGGGGTGGTCTTTTTCGGCGACGGCATACAACGTCAGTACGCCCGGCTCAAGGCGAATCGAAGCCTCGATTTCTTCCTTGAGCGCAGCCGTATAAAGCTCTAACTGCGCTGGATCAATTTCGAGTTCTGCCAACCGCACCAGCGGAGTTTGTTTTTGCATAGCAAACGTCAGCCCCATCAAGCTTAGTAAAAGAAGCATTACAGCCCAACGCCATCGTTTCACGTTCATGACTTACTCCTCAGATCAATTGGACCAAGTTGAAAGTTCGGATTGCGCTGTTTAGCTCCGTAGGAGCGGCATGTTTATAGCAACGTCGAGCAGTAATTCTGCAAGCTCCGTTAGGAGCGGAATGTGCAGATGTCGCTCCTAACGGAGCTAACGAGGTTGTCTCGACGCATTCTATAAACATGCCGCTCCTACGGAGCTAATTTCCAAGCAGGTACTTAACGATTGATCAATGCCTGCATCGCCGCCGGGTAGCGTTCGCCTTGAATGTCCAGCTTCGACACGGCGCTATCAATTTCGCGCAAGTCGTCGTCGGTCAATTCGACATTGGTTGCGCCGAGGTTTTCTTCCAACCGATGCAACTTTGTGGTACCCGGAATCGGAACCATTTCAACTTTATGAACCGACGTTTGCGCCATCACCCAGGCGAGCGCGATCTGTGCGGGCGTCGCCTGTTTGCCACGCGCAATCTCGCCGATGAGATCAACGACGGCCTGATTGGCTTTGCGATTTTCCGCCGTGAAGCGCGGAACCATGTTACGAAAATCAGTTGCGGCAAAAGTTGTGCTGTCATCAATCTTGCCCGTCAAAAAGCCTTTGCCCAGCGGACTAAACGGCACGAAGCCGATGCCGAGTTCGGCGAGCGTAGGCAAAATTTCGGCTTCGGGTTCGCGCCACCACAACGAGTATTCGCTTTGCAGCGCCGCGACCGGTTGCACGGCGTGCGCTTTGCGAATCGCCGCGCAACCCGCTTCTGACAGGCCGAAGTGTTTGACCTTGCCCGCTTGAATCAAATCCTTGACCGCGCCCGCCACGTCTTCCATCGGCACGTTCGGGTCTACGCGGTGTTGATAGAGCAAATCAATGGTTTCAACCTTCAGCCGCTTGAGCGAAGCGTCGGTCACTTCTTTGATGTATTCAGGGCTGCTGTCCACTCCGACAATGCCGCGCTCAGTAGCCAGATCAAATTTCCAACCGAATTTCGTAGCGATCACGACTTGATCTCGAAACGGAGCCAGCGCCTCGCCCAACAGTTCTTCGTTAGCGAACGGGCCATAAGCCTGCGCCGTATCAAAAAACGTAACGCCGCGTTCATACGCCGCACGCAACAGCGCGATGGCTTCCTGTTTTTCGGTGGCGGGGCCGTAACCAAAACTCAGCCCCATACAGCCCAGCCCGATGGCCGAGACTTCTAAATTGCCGTTGCCAAGAATGCGTTTTTGCATAATTCTCCTGATTGTCTGTGATTGGTTGATGCTCAATTCTAAAGGCTCACGCGCGCCAGCGATAAGACGATACTGGCGAATGATTGTACGATCCTGCAAAAAGCGAGCTTGCCGCGTGTGAATCAATTTCAAAGTTGCTTAAGATAATCCTATGAACCCCAAAGAAGCGAAACGTGAAGCGCAACGAGTGCAAAGCAATCGTCAGGAACTGGTTGAACGCATCGCGCGCGCCTTGCCCGCCGACGGTACGCTGGATGTTTCGACCAGCTTTCGACTGGCGCGCTCATCCAGCCTGACCGAGCCGATTCACTCGATTTATCAGCCGTCCTTTTGCGTCGTCGCCCAGGGGCGCAAGCAGGCGATGTTAGGCGATGAAGTCTTTCGTTACGATTCGGGGCATTACCTGATTTACACCCTAGATTTGCCGCTTACGTTCCAGGTCGAAGAAGCCTCAAAACAACGCCCTTACCTCGGATTCCGGCTCAATCTTGATGCGGCGCTCGTCGCTTCGGTCATGATGGAATCAGGCATCGAACCCAAAAAGAGCATCACGAGTTTGAAGGCGATGGACGTGAGTCCGATGAACGCCAACCTGCTGGACGCCGTCGTCAGACTGGTGCGTTTGGTTGAGCATCCGATTGAAGGCAAAGTGCTCGCGCCGCTGATTATCAGAGAAATCGTTTTCAGGCTTTTGGCGGACGGGCAAGGCACGCGGCTCAGCCATCTGCTGACAGCGGGAAAAGACACGCAGCGCATCTCAAAAGCCATCGGCCTGTTGCGCCAAAACTTTGACCAATCGCTCAAGATGGACGAACTCGCGCACGAACTCGGCATGAGCGTTTCGGGCTTCCATCATCATTTCAAATCAGTCACGGCCATGAGTCCGTTGCAATTTCAGAAACAAATCCGTTTGCAGGAAGCGCGCCGCATCATGCTCGGCGAAGACCTCGACGCTGCCAGCGCCGGATACCGCGTCGGTTATGAAGACCCAGCCTATTTCAGCCGCGAATATAAAAAGCTGTTCGGCGCACCGCCGCAACGCGACATCGCCAAGCGGCGCAACAATCTTGCTTTGTGACGAAACGGTTATTCAGCCACCTCGGTAAAGCGCGGCTGACGACGTTCAGCAAACGCTGCCAAACCTTCTGCATAATCGGCCGAACCGAGAACCTGAGACACGGCGGCGCGTTCGAGACTCAACCCTTCAGCGAGCGGCAAATCAATGCCTTGATAGACGAGCCGCTTGATCGCCGCGAGTCCGGGCGCAGAGCGACTTGCCAACAACGCGGCGAACTCATGCGCGCGCGCTTCCAACGCTTCCGGCGCATGCACCTCATTCACCAGCCCAATCGTGTGCGCGTATTCGCTCGTCACCGGTGCACCGCCCAGCATTATTTGCAACGCGCGACTCATGCCAATCAGTCGCGGCAAGCGTTGCGTACCGCCCGCGCCCGGCAATGCGCCAATGCGGCTTTCAGTCAACCCCAACGTAATGCCCGCCGCAGCAAACCGCAGATCGCAAGCCAGCGCGAGTTCGAGTCCGCCGCCTAGCGCGACGCCGTTTAGCAACGCAATCGTCACGAACTTTCCGTTAGCGATGTCATCAATCACTGCGCGAATCGCAGCGTTGTGCGCCAGCCGTGCGTCAAGCGCCATACCCTGACGTTCTTTCAGATCAGCACCGGCGCAGAACGCACGACCGCTGCCGCTGAATAGCACGACGCGAGCGCGTTGTTGCGCGGCCTCCGCTACGGCTTGCGCCAGCCCAGCGACCGTCGCCACACCCAGCGCGTTCATCCGTTCGGGACGATTCAATTGGATTTCAAACACGCCGTTGCCGAGCGCGTTGAGAGAAACTTCCTGACTCATTGAGTTCCTTTCTTTAGCGAATCCCGAAAATCGGGATGCGCAATCGCAATCAATCGCTGCGCGCGTTCGCGCAACGCACAGCCACGCAAATGCGCTACGCCATATTCCGTCACAATCACATCAACGTCGTTGCGTGCGGTTGTGACAGGGCGACCGTCACCGGCATGTCAATCAAACGGTCATCGCTTTCAACGAAGACATCAATGTCATTGCCATCGACCAAAGCATCGCCGTCCGTAATCGGCAGCGACGGATTGACCAGCGCAATCACCACTCGCGCGGCACGAATCATCGCTTGCGTAAAGTCAGCAATCACCCCGAGCGTGAGACCGCCCTCGGGCAGCCGCCTGACTTGAATGAGCGCAACATCTACGCGCAACTCACCGCCGCGCAACAGCGCAGAAATTTGACTGACGTGGCACGGAACGATGTCTGCCAACGTCGTGACGCGCCGATTGGTTCCGGCGCCATCGAGTGCATGCAACGCGAAATGCTCGAAGAGATCAGGACGCAACGTATTTGACGAGGACAAGCCGAAAAACAACGTCGGCGATTGCAAATCCGCCCGCTGCGCTACCAACGTTTCAGTCAACGCCAGCGGTTCGCCCGGCCCTTACCGCCAGCCAATGACATCGGCCGGGCGCACATAGTCGGCGTAACGCAGTTGTGCCAATGAAATGTTTTTGCGCATTCAGTCGCCCTAAACAGGTGTGCGAAATTACGTTGCTAAATCATTTAGATGATTTGATAAAAGTAGACTGCTTTTCCGTGCGCGTCAATTTTTCGGAGGTGTGTGAAGTCGAGGCGTTGAAATGGATAGGCAATTTTCAGTGGCTGCTGTGCAAGGCTACAATCATGGATAGGCTTTTCACGCGAAGTCTATGGCGGTTTGCTGTTCCGTGCGACCATTTTTCCCCCGCAGAAGCTATACCGCGCACGGTCACAAATTGAGCTTTTCGGTAAAGGCTTTTTTTAAGAATACGGAACTAACGGAAATAACGGAAAAACCAGGACGGAAACAGCTTCCGTTATTTCCGCTTGTTCCGTATTCTCTCTTTTGCCTCCGAGCAAAAGCTCAATCTATGCCCGTTCGCGGTATATTAAGCGCGACTGCCTGATTTTAATTTCATCTGCACCGGGTCCCAATGCACGATTTTTTTCTGGAAATAACTTTCGTTACAAGCCAGGGCGGGGGCCGCCGCCCGGAATCCAAATTCGGCATCTTCAACCACGGGTTTGCCCGTTCTGATGGCGTCAAAGAAATTCGTAAAATGGTCTAAATGGTCGTCATAACCAGCCGGTGCTTTGAAAATAATATCCGCTTTGGTTTTTCTCTTTCGCTGTTCAGTCGTCCACTTCGCGTCGTACTCTTTTTGCAGATTCTCTTGCATCGCTTTCGAGAAAGTGAAAAGCGAGTCATATCCCCCCAATCCCGGCGCTTCGGGCAGCAGGCTATGTCTGATCGTTATGTCATTTCCTTTGACGGTGATGACACCTTCTGACCCAACTAACTGAATTATCTCTTGCCCGCCCGTACCGCTGATGAAATTAACTTGTAAGGTCATTTGAAAAGCCGCGTGTTCTTTGCTGTCGGGATATTGCAACACACCCGACATCACATCGGGCATATTGCGCCCGTCTTTCCAATAGCTGAATTGACCGGTGCTGTAAATGGATTCCGGGCCTTTTGAATTAGTAATCAAGTGC
>JABFSD010000578.1 GCA_013140935.1 Acidobacteriota bacterium | reverse complement strand
GCGCACGACGTTGACCTATCGCTTTCATCCGCGACTGACGGCCGGCGTTGAATACAATCCATCGGTCGGTGAATTCAAACCGCTGGTGAATTTTTTGTTGCTGACTGAATCCGCGAAGCGTCCGGCGGTGATGTTGGGCACGAGCACTGATCGTTTGGGTACGCCGTCGGGGCAATCGTTTTATGCGACGGTGAGCAAAAGCCTGCGGCGCGAGACGGGCTTGCCCATTGCGCCTTATGTCGGCGCGGCTTATGGCACTTATGAACATCGCTGGTTGCCGCTGGCAGGCGCAAACATCGCGCTAACCAAACGCCTCTCGACCGGCGTCACCTTCAACGGCGTAGACACGCACGGCATGGTGAATTACAGCTTTGCTCGGCATGTGATTTCGCTCGTGATGGTGCGCCTGCACGAGCCGGGCGTGAGTTACAGCGTCGTATTTTGAATTATGAAAACTCTCGAACAAATCATTGACGAAATCCTGACGCTTGCGTCCACGCATTTCAAAACCGACCGCGCTGCGCTCACGGCGGACGACGACTTTTTCAAAGTGCTGGGCATTGACAGCTTGCAAGCTCTCGAATTGCTCACGCGGCTTGAGAATCATTTCAACGTCGAGTTGCCCGATTACGAAGTGCAAGGCGTCAGCGACTTTCGCACGCTGGCCGAACGTATCGAAGCGCGCTTGTGAAAAAACTATTTGTTCAGTCGCGCGAAAAATTCTTCATCTGACACAATCGTCAGCCCTGTGGTGGTGGCAACAGCATCAGAGAAATGCCGACGATTATTAGTGAGCAAAAAGTCCGGTTGGTAATAAATGGCTGCGGCAAGAATGGGAGCGTCGTGAGAATGCGCGATCAATGGTTCAGCCTGAGCGACTTCAGCATCTCGCATGGGACGAATGCGTTCAGGGCGACAAGCACGCTGCCACGCCAGATACAAAGCGGAAAGATCAGTTGTCAGTCCCAAGCGCCGAACCAGCAGCGGCAAGTTGCGTTTTACTTCCAAATCAACTTCGTGGGCCAGCGTCAGTTTGAAAGTACGTGCGGCGCAAAGCGTGAGAACCGCGCGAGCAGGCGTCCATTGCGTGACGAGACCTTTGATGATGATGTTGGAATCGAGCAATAAAGTTCGTTTCACGCCCTGCGCTGTCTCCCATTGCGCGCGGCCAGCCGCTCTTGATAACGAGCGCGACGATCTTCTTCAATTAGGCGATTGATGTCTTCATTCGTCACCGCTGCGTCTTCGATTTCTTGTGGCAGCTTGGCGGAAAGCCGTTCCAGTTTCACTAACGCTTCATCAACCTTGCGGCGCGCGCGCGGTTGACGGGCAACTGCTGTAGTCATAATTTCTCCTTTCGTTTTCATCTTATCCGCACTCATTGCGCAGCGGCAACACGGCAATTTCCGCCATCGCAAGCTGCACGCAAACATCTATGCCAATACCCATGATTGACTTGGCTCAACACACTTCGCTCGGCTCGGCCTTGCGCGCTGCGCTCGACCAGTTCGCCGATGAAACCTGCCTCATCGAAGCCGACCGCGAACGCGAAAACCATCGCTGGACGTACGGCGAATTCAAAGCGCGAGCCTTGCCGCTCGCCAGTTACTTGCAGTCGCACGGCTTCAAGCCCAACGCGCGCGGAGCCATCATCATGACCAATCAGTCACGTTGGTCGGTCGCGGCTTACGCGATCTTTCACAGCGGCGGCGTCTTGGTTCCGCTGGATTACAAACTCTCCGCGCCTGAACACCTCGCGTCGCTCAAACATTCGCAAGCCGAAGTACTGGTCACTGAATTCCACATGTGGCGCGCGATCACGCAATGCGCAGGCTTTGGCGAACTCACTCACCTCAAAACCGTCATCGTCACCGACCCGCCGAAGAAAGGCGACTTGCTCAATGCCACGCCGTTTGACGAAGCGCGTGCCGACGGCGAACCGACCTTCGTGCAACGACAGCGTGATGATTGGGCGTGCATCGTATATTCATCGGGCACGGGCGGGCGTCCGAAAGGTTGCGTACTCACGCATAACAATTATCTCGAACAGTGCGCGTCACTGACTTCGCTTTATCCGTTCTGGCCGGGCGTACGTTATCTGAGCATTCTGCCGACCAATCACGCGATTGATTTTATGGTGGGTTTTCTGGGGCCGTTCGTATGCGGCGCGACCGTCGTGCATTTGCGCACGCTACGGCCTGAGTTCGTGCGCGAAGCCTTCACGCGCTATCAAATCACTTACGTCGCGCTCGTGCCGCTGATTCTCAAAAACCTGCAAGCCGGACTCGAACAACGCTTCGCCGAGTTGCCGCCGTTCAAGCGATTCATCTTCGAGCGATTGAAAGCCCTGAACAAAATGCTCACGCGCGAACGTCCCAATTTGAATTTGAGCCGCAAGCTGTTGAGCCAGGTTCACGCAGCATTCGGCGGAGAGCTACGCGCGATTTTCACGGGCGGTACGTTTTGCGACCCACAAATCATTCAGTTTTTTTACGACCTGGGCATTCAGGTTTCGATTGGTTACGGGCTGACTGAAGCGGGCACTTCGATCACGTTGAATGACTTGAATCCATTTCGCGCCGATACCGTCGGGCGACCGCTGCCGGGCATGCAAGTCGAAGTGCGCAACCCCGACGCTGAAGGCATCGGCGTCGTTGCGGTACGCAGCAACACCGTGATGTCGCATTATCTCGACGACCCTGAGCTAACCGCTGAAACCATTCAGCACGGCTGGCTCATCACCGGTGATTTGGGACGCTTCGACGCGACCGGCCACCTGCAACTTTTCGGACGCGCCAAAAACATGATCGTCACCGAAGAAGGCAAAAACGTTTATCCCGAAGACATCGAGAACGCCTTCGGCAAGCTGCCCGTCAAAGAGTATTGCGTCTTCGCGGCGAATTACATCTGGCCCGAACGTTCGATGCTCGGCGAAAAACTCGTTATCGTCTTGCGCCTGAACGAAGGCCAAACCTTCACCGACGAACTCAAACGACAACTCGCGCAAATGAACAGCACGCTGCTCAATTTCAAACGAGTGAGCGGTTACGTGATTTGGGATGAAGATTTCCCGCGCACGGCTTCAATGAAAATCAAACGCATCGCACTGGCCGACGCGATGCGCGCCAAAGTTGATCGGCAAGCGGCTTTGCAGGAGCTATGAGTCCAAGTCTTGCAAATGCCTTAGCCCGTTGCGATGATTTCGCCGCGTCACGTTCGTGACGATTTTCGCAATCCACATTCCAGTTGTTTTGTGTCGAACGGCTGCGTGAATCCGACACTTACGATTTGTCGTTGGCGATGCGTGCGAACGAATGCGCAATCGAACAGTTGAAGCAAGGCAAGCCTAATGACGTTGTCATCGGAATAGTTCAGGCTGTGTTTGATGGCGTAACGGAAACTTAGCAGTGAACTCGTCCGAGGGCAGTTCCAGCGAATCGCCTTTGAACTTTGGATAGAGTGCGGCAAGCCGTTGAATGTTCTCTTTCAGCGCGGAGTAGTAAGCCTCGTCGCTTTCTACTCCGATGGTTTGGTAGCCTACGCTCAGGCAGGCGGCGATGGTTGAGCCAGAACCGCAAAACGGATCAAGAATTTTACCTTCTCCCAGAGGCAATAAGCTGCGCACGAGAATTCTCAACAAGTGCTGTGGCTTGAGGGTTGGGTGATTTGAAATAGCTTCTTCGAGCGCGGGCGTTTTGCCGCTATGAATTACATCAGGCAACGGCTGGTCGGTGTTGAGTCGGCGCAATGCTCCCGTTCCCCATTTTCTTAAATTCTGTGCGACGGTTTTTTCTTCGATAGGTTTGCGAAACAGCATCCACGGTTCATAAGCGCCACGCGGCGTAACGCAAACGTCAGGGAATTCCTGCTCTGCGAGTTTTGGGCGGTCGCCGCCGCGAAAGCCGCGATAGAGCCGCATAATTGCACCGCGTACTTCAAATCCGGCTTCAGCGATGCCGCTTTGCACCAGATGCTGCAACATCGGCGTACCGGCCAAGAAAATGTGTGCGCCAGGTACTAACACTGGCAATAAGGCTTCACCGAATTCCTTGAAGTAAACGCGTACGTGTTCGCGTTCCGTTGCCGACAACGTAGTGAAACGCGGCAACGGCGCACGCTGGCTGCCGCCGATGTTGGGCGGAATGCGCCACACGCCGCCGCGCCCGTTACGCAACTTCGTCATTTCGTGCGGCAGAAACTCGACGATGCCAAAAGGCGGATCAGTGCAGACTCCGTGCAAGCTGGCAGGCGCTTGCGCACGGAGCCAAGCAAAACAATCAGCGTGATGAAGGGTGTATGGCGTCATTGCTGCGACTTTCAAATGTCGTTGACGGCCACCGCGAGTGACATGTGATTGCTTGCTACCATTTTGTTGAGAACGGTGATATTCAGTTTGCCCATTTCATGTTAGGCCGCAAACCGCAAAGTATGATTGTCGCTAATAAGAAAAAGCTGATTCTGTTTTTTGCCCTTGCTTATGGCATTGCTTGGATCTGCTGGCTACCGCTAATTTTATCTTCCACTGGTGTGGGGCTTCTTCCCATCACCATTCCGATGAAATTTATTGTTATTGGAAGTTTTGCCCCAACTATTTCGGCGTTGCTTACTCAATGGTTGACCGAGCGAAACTTACGTATCTTCCGTTTAGATGGTTCCTGGAAAGAGATACTGCCAGGGTTATTGATTGGGCCGATATTAATTGCTGCTACATTCATTGTTCTTTCCAGCTTGCTTGTGACAAAAGGCTCCTTCAGGCTTTGGGACTGGGCAATTCTCGCCTCTTATCCGCTAGAGATATTTAGGGCTGCTATGATGAGCGCTGGGCCGTTGGGAGAAGAGTCAGGATGGCGCGGTTATGCTCTTCCTCGCCTTCAAAAAAAACTAGGCCCAATTTTAGCCTCGCTGGTTATAGGTTTTTTGTGGTTTGCCTGGCACTTGCCTTTGTTTCTGATCCCAACTTGGAGTTCCAGTCCTGTCATCGTTTATGCGTTAATCTTAATTGGGTTATCCTTTTTGATGACAGTCGGATTCAATTTATCTGGCCACAGTGTTATTACCGCAATAATCATGCATTCGACCTTTAATGCCAGTTCATCAATTCTAGGGGGCTTTCTCAAATCCGCCGAGGTGAGAGAGTCTCCGTCACCAGAGTTCATGATTGCGGTCGCGTTCATCATTGCTGCATTCATTCTTGTTCTGATTACTCGTGGTCGCTTAGCTTTTCGTAACGGCCCCAAAGCGACCTAACCATCAATCGTTCCTATCACAACCTGCTCACGAAAGTTGAAATGATGAAACTTTATCGAACCACGCACGGCCCCGTTCTCGAAGATCGCGGCGACCACTATCAACTCCCTGAATCCGATTGGGACGTATTGCTCAATCGCGGCGACCACGAACACGTCTTGACGAGTATGTCGCGGCGGGCTTCGCGCATTCATAACTTTGCGATCAACGAAGACACGCTCGCGCCGATTGGTACGCAGGAAGTTTGGGCAGCGGGCGTGACCTATTACCGCTCGCGCACGGCGCGGATGGAAGAATCGAAAGACGCGGGCGGCGGCAGCTTTTATGATCGCGTATACGATGCCGCGCGGCCTGAATTGTTTTTCAAAGCTACGCCGCCGCGCGTCGCCGGGCCGGGGCAAAAGGTACGCATCCGCAAAGACTCGAAATGGAACGTGCCCGAACCTGAGTTCACGCTCGTCGCCAATTCGCAAGGTGAGATTATTGGCTACACGATAGGCAATGACATGAGTTCGCGCGACATCGAGGGCGAAAATCCTTTGTACTTGCCGCAGGCGAAATGTTACGCGCAAAGCTGCGGACTGGGGCCATGCGTGTTGCTGGCGAATGGCAATCCGATGCCGCGCGAGACGGCGATCAACATGGATATTTTGCGTAGCGGCGCGACGGCCTTTCACGGCGCGACGGCGCTGACCGAACTCAAACGCACGCCCGAAGAACTGATCGAATACCTTTTCCGCGACAATCATTTTTCGACGGGCGTATTCCTGCTCACCGGCACGGGCATCATTCCGCCTGACGACTTCACGCTGCTGCCCGACGACGAAGTGCGCATCAACATCGAACCCATCGGCACGCTCGTGAATTACGTCGTGCAAGGCTAACGAGTGCGGAATGCGGAATGCGGAATGCGGAATCTATCAACGCATCAACAACTGACAACTGACAACCAAATGCAATTACACGGACAGAACATTATCGCAGGCCAGCCCCAGGCAAACGCTGGCTCAACTTTTAACGGCTTGAATCCGGCGACGAATGCGGCGCTTGAGCCTGCTTATCAAGAGGCTTCAGCCGAACAGATCAACGCGGCGGTCGCGGCGGCGGCTGGGGCGTTTGACGCTTATCGCAGCAAGAGTGCCGACGAACGCGCAGCTTTTCTTGAACGCATCGCCGACGAAATTCTCGCGTTGGGCGATGCGTTGTTGCAGCGCGCGCATGCTGAAACCGCGTTGCCGTTAGAAGCGCGACTGATGGGCGAACGCGGACGCACGATGGGACAGTTGAAACAATTCGCGGCGTTAGTGCGCGAAGGTTCGTGGGTCGAAGCGCGCATTGATCTGGCGCAACCCGAACGCGCGCCATTGCCCAAGCCCGACATCCGCCGGATGTTGATTCCCATCGGCCCTGTTGCGGTATTCGCCGCGAGCAATTTTCCGTTGGCGTTTTCAGTCGCGGGCGGCGATGCGGCTTCGGCCTTGGCGGCGGGCTGCCCCGTAGTTTTGAAAGCGCATCCCGCGCATCCCGGCACTTCTGAAATGGTAGCGCGCGCGATTGCGACAGCGGCTGAAGCGACGGGCATGCCAGCCGGAGTGTTCTCGTT
>JABFSD010001108.1 GCA_013140935.1 Acidobacteriota bacterium | reverse complement strand
GTACCGCTGAGCTTGCAACGCGCCGGATTGTTTTCGCTTGCCGCGATTTCTTCAGCGGCGCTAGTGCTCACGGTGTTACCGAACGATGCTTTCATCAAGTCGCGGCAGGGAAGTCGCGGTTGCGCAGCGACAGGGGGCAGCATCAGACAGAGAGCCGTAAGCACGAAGGGAAGTTTCATAGTTCACTCGTCGTTGGTCGTTTGATGAAACGGCCGTCTTTCATAATCCGCAACAATCGTTGCGGGTCTTGCAAGCTAGTTACGTCCTGCGTGGGATTGCCTTGCACTAACAGCAAGTCAGCCAGCCAACCATCTTGAATGACGCCGACTGGCAAGCCCATCAATGTGCCGCCGAGTTTGGTCGCCGCGATCAAGACTTCTGTTTCGGTGAAGCCGAATAGCTTCACGAACAATTCCAAATCGCGCGCATTGCGGCCAATCGGGTTGTAAGGAAAACCGTAATCGCCGCCCGGCAACACACGAATGCCGCGCCTGCGCATTGCGGGAATGAGCTTTTGCATGCGTTCGACTTCGGCAAAGACGCCCATCTTTTCGGCCACCGCGCGCGTAATGCCAAACGCTTCGGCCTCGTGCATGCGCGCGTAACGCAAGCCTACGGCGGGTGCGACGAAGACCTCAGCTTTCTTGGCTTCAAGCAAATCCAACGCTTCCGCGTCGGCATGCGAACAGTGATAGAGAATGCGAAAGCCGTGGCGTAGCGCGAGCTTGATAGATTCTGCCGATTGCGCGTGGCACGAAAGCCAGATGCCGCGTGCGTGCGCTTCGTCAGCCGCCGCTGCGACTTCTGCTTCGGAATAAGTCAGATGCTGCGAAGCGCCTTCGGCAAAAGCGTCATCGCCCGATAACAACAGCTTGATCGAATTCACGCCGAGTTCGGCCATCTCGGTGACATAAGCGCGCATGCCTGCGGCTCCGCGTCCGTGTTTATTGCCTTCTGCCGGAGGCACGCCCGGCACGCCCGCAGGCCCTTGTTCGAGCGAAGACGAAACCAACCGGGGCCCCGGCAAATAACCGCCTTCGATTTCTTTTTTCAGTGCGACTTCAAAACGCGTACCGAGTGAGCCGGCTGAGTAGGCACTGGTGAATCCGGCTTCGAGTGTGACACGAGCGTTGTGCGCCGTGACCAGCAGATGCTCCTCAGGCGGCAACACTTTGGCGATGTTGGGGCCGTTGAAAATTCTTCCTACTGACGAAGGCCACGACAGGTGCGCATGCGCTTCAACCAGGCCGGGCATTAACGTTGCGCCTTCGCAATCAATCACTTCAGTGTTGTCACGCACAAGCTGATCTGCGCCTTCAGCCACAGCGGCAATGCGGTCGTCTTCGACCAGCACTTCACCCGCAAACACGTCGCGTCCCGTGCCGTCAAAGATCAGCGCGTTGGTGAATAGCATTGGCTTCATTCAAATTCCTCGGTCAAGCTTCCTCGGCGATCTTTCCCGGCGCAGCGCGCAAGCCTGCCGCAGCAATGCCCGCGAGCGCACACAATTCATCGTTATCGCCCGTGTCACCCGAAATACCTACGGCTCCGATTACTTCACGCGCTTCATCCAGAATCAGTACGCCGCCCGGCGAAGGCACGGCGCGTCCCTGGCTGATTGCGTAAAGCGACGTGATGAACGCCGGAAACTTTTCGGCGCGCGCCGTGATTTCGCGCGTACCGAAACCCATGCCCAGCGCGCCCCACGCTTTGCCATACGCGATGTCAAAGCGAACGATGCCTGCGCCGTCTTCGCGTTTGAAAGCGATGACGTGGCCGCCTGCGTCAAGCACGGCGATGGCGAGCGGCGCGAGTTTCAACTTGCGGCCTTCTGTCAGCGCCGTGTCAATGATGGTTTCAGCGTGTTTGAGTTTGAGTGTTGCCATAAAAGATGAAGCGTGAGACGTAGCACAAGATGTCATCTTGTGCTACGTCTCACGCGATGCCTTCCGCAAATTTTCCGTCGAGCAGAATGAATACCATCCGCGCGACTTCGTTGGAACGATTCGCCCAGGCGTGATTCGTGCCGCGTTGAATCACCACATCGCCGACAGTCAATTTCGTTTCGCCTTCGTCCACGATCAGCCACAGTTCGCCTGAAATCAGAATGCCGTAATCAATCGTCTCGGTGCGATGCATCAGCTTGTGCGGCGAATCATCGTTATGCGTAGCCGCGCTCGCCGCGCCAATGTGCGCAAAGCCCGCCGCGATATCTGCGCCGGAAATGTTTTCCTGCACCGAGTCAGGCGGAATGTCTACGAACCGAATGATGCTGCCTTGCGGCGTAGGGTGAAGCTGCACTGGGCGCAACGTAGGGTCAGGCGCGTTGTTAATCGCCACCGGGCTTTCGTTCGTATTCCAGATTTCATAAAACACCGTGCCCGGTATCGCCTTGAAATCAATGATCATCGCGGGCGGCGCGTCTGAAACGATGACGGCTTTACCTTGTTCGTTGTGGCCGGTGACGATGCGGCGCATGACAGCAAGACTCATAGGTTTCCTCTCAATAATGTTTACCGTGCTGAAACGCGCCGCGCGCGTTCATCCGTTCAGATAATTTCTGCGCATGCGATAGGCCATCAAATAACCGCGACGGCTGGGCGCATCGAGAAAAGACCGCTGAACCAAACTTTCGACCAGCGGCTGATTCGCCAAAAACGGAGCCAGCAATTCATCCATGCGACGCTCACTCACGCCGATGCGTCTGCCGAATTCGACAAAATCCTCTTGCGACGGATGCAGCCGGTTGCGATAGCTGGCAGATTTGAATTCATCGGCGAACAAGCCTTGCGCCAACGCGAAGTCTGCGTCGTTGACGTGCAACCGCGTGTTGAGCAAATCGTAAGCGGGCGACAGCACGTAATCACCGCTCGCAGTTTCGAGCAACGAGAAGTTTTTCAGATGAGCGTCACCATTCGAGCAAAGAAAATTGAACACGACCAGCGCAAAATACTTTTCGCATTCAGCCTGCCACGTCGCCACGAAACGTTGCATCAGCAAGCCGAGCGTTTCGTAACTGCCGTCATATTTGAAATTCTCTCCTTGCGCTTCGCGGCTGTGGCCAGCCAGTGTCGCGCCGTCTTCCTTTGCACGTTTGCCGCCATCAGGCTGCACGTCGAAACGTTTCGTCAGATAAGCGGGCGTGCCATCCGCAAAAAAGATCAATGCGTTTTCCGCTGTATCAAGGCCGTAAACCTGCCGGGCGATTTGCATCGTCAGGTGTTCGTTGGCGGGAACCTGCGCAGCTTTTTTGACATCGTGCGGAATCGGCTTCAACACATACTGGCCTGATTCGTCGAGCGCAGTCAGACGCAGTTGATCGTTCTCTAAACGCAAGCTCAACTTTTCTTGTACGCCTGAGAGCGAGATGCGTTTGCGATGCTCAATCAACTGTTCGGTAAAGTCTTCACTGGTTTGCGGCGAAGCGAAGGGCAAAACGTGGCTGACTTTTTTTCCGTTGAACAAACTGTCAAGACAAGCCGGGCTGTATGACGAAAAACCTTCCGTCAATGTGCCGGGGCAAACTTCGATAACAGGGATGCTCATGCTTCGGGCAACGGTTTGAAAGTGAGCGCGCCAGCGGTGTCGTACTGCGCCGTCGCCAGCAAAAAGCCCAAGCTGTCGTTTTCGTCAATTCTCAAGTGAACGCTTTGCAACTTGCGGTTCGCGCCTTCGCTCGCCAGATTGCTGAAACAAGGAAACAGAATCAGGCTGTGATATTCGATTTGGGTTTTAGGCAGCGTCAGACTGACCGCCGGTTTAGCGGCGTCGTGAAACCAGCTCTCGTCATAGCGAAAGACATAGCTCGTGCGGCTGGCTTCGGTCAGCGTGCCGACAAATTCTCCGTTGCGATAAACGGCGGCTTTTCTCATAAACGCCTCACAAGGGTTGCGCCATCATCCCAATCATCTTTTTGGTTAGCCCCGGCGCGTCGGCTTCCGGCACGGGATTCATCTCCCACTCGCCCAGTTGCAGCGAACCTTCGACAATGAATTTGCACCGCTCAAAGCGTCGTTGCATGAATTCATCCAGCAACTGCGGCAACGGTGCGTCGCGTTGCAACAACTCGCCCAACACTACGCCGTCTTCCACGGCTTGCGCTGCGCCCTGCCCAAAGTGCGGCGTCGTCGTATGCGCCGCGTCACCGATCAACAACACCCGCCCTCGATGCCACGGCACAGGCATCAGCAAGTGTTCCATCGGGCGATAGATCACCAGCGATGAATCCGTGATTTGATCGCGCATCGCGGCCATCACGCCCGTCGCGGCGGCCATGCGTTCACGAAAGATGTCAGCCAATTGATCGGCGGGAAATTGCAAATCGCCCGCGTCTGGTTGCACCAACATCACGTAACCGGTCTCGTGCGAAAGCGGAATAAAGCCGCACTTGCCGCCCTCAAGCCCGACGCACAAGAAAGCGTAATCAACCTCGGCAGGCCGCTTGACGTTATAACGCCATACGCCTTGCCCGCTGAATCTGGGCTGATGCTCATCGCCGAAAATGCGGCTGCGCACTTTTGAATGCACTCCGTCAGCGCCCACGACTAAATCATATTCACCGGTCGTGCCGTCGGTGAACGCGACCGTCACGCTGTTTTCGTTTTGCTGAATGTCGGTGAAGGTCACGCCCAATCGCACGTTCGTGCCTAATTCCAAAGCCGTCTCAGAAAGAATCTGGTGCAACGCCGGTCGCCCCATCCCCAAGTCAGTCGGATAATTTGGCCCCGCCATCGGAATGCCCGGAATCTCAGCCACCGTGTGTCCGTGCAGCGTTTGGAACTTCACACCGAAGTAAGGAAAGCCCTTTGCCACGGCTTTGTCCGCAATGCCCAGCGCCGCCATCGCGCGAATGAAATTGCCTTGCACGATGATACCTACGTGATAGACCTTCCATTCACTTTTGATTTCGATGAGGTCGGTGGCAATGCCTGCGCGGCGCAAAGCAATCGCGGTTGAGAGTCCGCCGATGCCGCCGCCGATGATGAGAACTTTTTTGACCATAGGTTTACCCCACTTGCTCTCAGGTATGGTCACTTATGCAAAGAATGGTTGAAACCCGAAAACCTGTAGACCGCAGATGACGCGGGTGCGGCGGATTTACGCGGATTCATCTTCGGATTTGAGCCGCGCTGATCCGCCGCATCCGCGTTATTCGCGGTCTACGTGCTTCGTTTTGCAAAAGTGTCCAAACACAAGCTCACTTGTTCTGCTGTGAAATTTGCGAGGTGACAGCATCCGTCCCGCGCCGGCTCAACATCGCAAAGCCATACAACATATCGCCCGCGCCTGTGACTAAATACTGCGTGCCGTCCAGTTCATAAGTAATCGGCCCGTTGCTGACCGAAGCGCCCAGATTGGCGTGCCACAACGCTTCGCCATTGCGCGCATCGAGTGCGACGAAATTGTTCGTGCCATCGCCGGTGAAAACCAGATTGCCCGCTGTGCTCAACACGCCTGAACGCGAACCGCCGCCTTCCCACTTGTGGCTCCAGCGAATCTTGCCGGTCTTGTAATCAACGGCTTGCATCATCGCTTCCTGCCAGCCGCCGCGATCAGTGCCGCCCCAGCCTTGCGGGTTCTCAAGGTCAGGGTCGTAGATGTAGTAAATGCTGAACGCGCGAAACGCATTCACATAGAACAAACCGGTTTGCGGACTAAAGCTCGGCGGCGGCCAATTGGTCGCGCCGTATTGATTGGGCGTCACGAGCGCGCCGTCTACTTGCGGGTCTTTCGCGGGATTCGGAATCGGTTGGCCTTTGGCGTCAATGCCTTTCGACCAATTGGTTTTGACGAACTCAGTCGTGAGAACGTTCTTGCCCGTCGCGCGATCAAGCACGAAGAAAAAACCGTTGCGGCTGGCTTGCGCGAGCAGCTTGCGGCGCTGTCCGTTGATCTCGCCGTCAAACAGCACCGGCACTTGCGTCGCGTCCCAGTCGTGCGTGTCGTGCGGCGAAGCCTGGAAGTACCAAACCATTTTGCCCGTGTCGGGATTGAGCGCGACGATTGATTCGGTGTAAAGATTCGCGCCCGCGCGGTTCTTGTGCGCAATCACCGGTTGCGGATTGCCCGTCGTGACGTAAATCAAATTCAACTCAGGGTCGTAAGTGATCGGCTGCCACGTCATACCGCCGCCGTGTTTCATCGCGTCTTCGTTCGGCCACGTTTCGCTGCCGGGTTCGCCCATCTTTTGCGGCACGACATACCAACGCCATTGAATGTTTCCCGTCACCGGATCATGCGATTGAATGTATCCGGCTCTGTCTAAATCATCGCCGCTGATGCCCGTGATGACGTGGTTCTTGACGATGATCGGCGCGGTCGAACCGAAAAAGAATTGATCGAGATCGCAAATCGTCTTGCGCCATTTTTCTTTGCCGTCTTTCAGATTAAGCGCCACCAGATTGCAATCAGCCGTTTCGACATAAAGCGTATCGCCCAAAATGCCTACGCCACGATTGCCGATGTGAATGCCGCCCACCGAAGGCCAGACGTGATGCCAGATTTCGCGGCCTGTGCGCGCGTCAATCGCCCAGACGTGATCGGGCACGGTGAAATACATCACGCCGTTGACAACCAGCGGCGAAGCTTTGATCGCGCCCTGATTGGCGTTGGCGCGAAAGACCCACGCCAAGCTCAATGAGTTGATGTTGTTCACATTGATTTTATTCAGCGGGCTATAACGCCGCCCCGAATAATCGCCGTGATAACTCGTCCAGCCGTCAGTCGGCACTTGTCCGACTTTAGCGGCGTCAAGGCTGCCTTGCCCGAACAACGACACGCAGCAAAAAGCCAAAAGAGAAACGAATAGAAACGCTTTGATAATTTTCATTCGAGTGACTCCAGATAAGCGACGA
>JABFSD010000275.1 GCA_013140935.1 Acidobacteriota bacterium | reverse complement strand
CCGAAGAAACGCTTCATCGTGAACTCGCCGCGCGCGACACCGATGCCGAAGGCCAACTCGAAGGCACGCGCAAACAGCTTTATGAAGCTACGTCGAGCCTCGAACGCTGGCGGCAACTCAAGCGCCAGTTCACCGAATCGGTTGATCGCGCCGAACGTCGTCTGCAAGGTCTCGCCACCGAACGCGAACGCGCCGCACAGCAAGCCCAAACCGCCGAAGAGCGTTCGGCTGAGTTGAAGGTTCAATACGAAGAAACTTCGATCAAGCAGCAAACGACGAGCGAACAGTTGGCGACCGTGACGGCGACGCTCAATCAACAACGCCAGTTGCGCGAGACGCGGCAAAACGAACTCAATCAATTGCATCGCCAACTCACCGCCAGCGAACAGCGGCTGCGTTCGCTCAGTGATCTTGATGATCGCCGCACTTACTTTTCAGAAGCCGTGCAGTTGCTGATGAAAGAACGCGGACGATTCAACGCGCTGGGTACACTGGCTGATTTCGTGCAAGTGACGCCCGAATTTGAAACGACGATCGAGACGGGGCTGCGTGACGAATTGCAATACGTCATCGTGCCGAGCCACGAAGACGCCTTTCGCGCGATTGATTATCTGAAAGCGGAAGGCGGCGGACGGGCTACGTTTTTGGTCGTGCCGCCGAGCCACGACACGACGAATGGCTATCATCCAGAATCGAATACGCTGAGTGCCCTGCTGGGTTTGAACAAGCAATACGCCGAAGCCTTCAAGCTAGCGCTGCCCGGACTCGCACACGCCCACATCGTCGAAGACGCGCAACAAGCCATCACGGCTTCGATGCAACCGACGGGTAATGGACATTCAGCCATGTCGCTCACCAAAACTGGTGAACGCATCGCGGGCGGGCGGCTTATTACTGGCGGCAGCGCCAGCGAATCGAACACAGGCGTACTCGCGCTCAAACGCGAGATTGTCGAACTGGGTGAAAAAGCCGAAGCGCTCGGCACGCAAGTCAACGCGGCTGAAGAAGCACTGCGCCAACTCAATCAACAAATCGCCGAACTAACCGAACGCCGCAACGAACTCGACGCCACCGCGCGCCAGCTTGATCGCCGCGTCGCCGTCGAACGCGAACAAGTTCAGCAAGCCGAACGCGAACGCGAACGCACTGCGACTTACATCCGCGTTGTCGAAACCGAAACCGCGCAAGCCCAAACCGAATGCGACGATTTCACCGGCAAGCTCACGCACGCGAGCGATCAAACGACCGACGCCGAAACCGCGCACGCCGCTGCACAACAAGTTGTGAGCGAAGCCCAAGCCCAACTCGCTGAATTGCGTCGCGTCGCCGAACAGCGCGCGCAAGAACTCTCGCGGCGTCGCGCAGAGTTCGCCGCCAAGACCGAACGCCGGCGCGGATTGCAAAACGATTTGCGCCGTTTGGAAAACGAAAACTCTGACCTGACAAATCGCCTTGACCGCACGCGGCTCGAAACCGTAGCGACCGAAGAACAAGCCTCACAACTCACCAGCGGCATCGCTTCGCTGGCTGAAAAGCTGACCGAATTGCAGGAAGAACAACAACGCTTTGCTGCCGCGCTCAACGAACGTTCGCAAGGCTTGAACGCTACGCGCGAACAAGTCGAAGCCTTTGATCTGCAATTGCGTATGGCGCGCGAGTCTGTGATGTCGTTGCGCGAACAACGCGCGCAAGGCGAAATCGAGCAGGCCAAACTCGGCAGTCATATTGAATACATCGCAACGAATTGCCTGAACGATCTGGGCGAAACGATTGACGACTTGCTCGCGCAACTCGAACAAGTCGCACAACCGACAGAAACCACCGAAGCCCAAGACGACGCGACCGAATCAGCCGCGCGCCAACGCGCTTTCGCCGAACGCGCGCTGGATGCAGAAAGTGAAGAGGGTGAAGAAGAACCGAGTTATGAGCCTTCGTTCTTTAGCGTACCGGCTGATTTCGATTTGGCGGCGGCCAAGCAGCGGTTGGAAGTTTTGAAAGCCAAGATCGAAGCCATCGGCCCCGTGAATATGATGGCCTTGCAGGAACTCGGCGAAACCGAAGAACGCTTCGTCACGCTGACCACGCAAAAGGCCGACATCGAACAGGCGATTGCGCATACGCAAGAAGCCATCGCTGAAATCAAGCGCCGCTCGAAAGAACGCTTCGTCGAAGCCTTCCATCAAATCAATGAGAACTTCAAACAGATGTTCACTGAGTTGTTCGGGGGCGGACAAGGCGAGATGCGCTTGATTGACGAGACGGACGTACTCGAAAGCGGCATCGAACTCATCGCGCAACCGCCGGGCAAACGATTGCAAAACGTGATGCTGCTGTCAGGCGGCGAGAAAGCGATGACGGCGATTGCGTTGGTGATGGGCATCTTCAAATACCGCCCCAGCCCCTTCTGCCTGCTGGACGAAGTTGATGCGCCGCTTGATGAAATGAACATCGGGCGCTTCTCGGAAAAGATTATTCAGATGAGCCAGCAAACCCAGTTCATGGTCATCACGCACAGCAAGAAAACGATGGAAGTCGCGCGCACAATGTATGGTGTAACAATGGAAGACCCCGGTGTCTCGAAATTGATCTCGGTCAAACTCACGTAAGCCGCATCAGGTAACTTTCAGCGAAAATTTTCTATCAGTACGAGATCGCTGCCGCTCTGATCTAAATTGGCGTAAAGAAACCAACGTTCATCGGGTGAGATGGAAAAGCCCGGGCCTTTCACGATCAGTTCACGATCCATGGTGAGCAGCGTTTTGATTTGTCCGCTGGCAAAATCGAAGAGTTGAATGTGAGTGCTGCTACGGTCTGAAGCAGGTGTCAGAAAATAGATGCCAGCGGATGACAAAGCCCAATGGCCTTGGGCGGCGCGCTCGATGACGCGGGTTTCTTCGCCGCCCGTGACGGGAACGCGCCAGAGGCCGGTGCGGGCGTTGTCTATGAAGTAATAGACGAACTGCGCGTCGAAAGATTCAAAGGCTTCGCGTCCGCCGTGGCGGGTGAGTTGCGTGATGGAACCGCCTGCTACCGGCGTTTTCCACACTTGCCAATCGCCCGTGCGGTTAGAGCCAAAGTAAATCCACTTGCCATCGCGCGACCAACTGGGCCGCACTTCTTCAGCCGCGTCAGTCGTCAAACGGCGCGGCGTATCTCCTTCGACACTCACGACGTAAATATCTTTGACGCCGGTGGCGGCGCAATCGAAAGCGATTTGCCGACTGTCGGGCGACCAGCGCGGCGTACCCAACAACGGCCCATTGAAATGCGTCAGCCGCGTTTGATTCGATCCCTCGCTGTCGCTCATCCAAATCTCCTGATGGCCGCTGCGTTCTGAAGTGAAAACGATCTGGTTGCCGTCCGGCGAGTATTGCGGATGAGAGTCGAGTTTGGTCGAGGCAATTAACGTGACGGACAGCGAGGGTTTCCCCGACGACACAGGATTGGCCCAGCGCGTGATGTTCCAATCCAATTGCAATTGCGTATAGGCCAGCCGATGGCCGAGCAAAGAAATCGTCGCTTCATAACCGTTGCCATCGCCGAGCGGCAATTCCCTCGGCACGCCATCCGCCACCGCTACTCGCCGCATCGTCTGGCTGGGGCCTTGTCCCGCCAGGAAAACGATTTCGCGCGAGTCCGCCGTCCAGGCCAGATTATCAATCCAGCGGTTTTCATTGGTCAGTCGCCGCGCTTCTCCGCCCGTGGACGGAACCAGATAAATATCCCGATTCGATGAGCCGTGGCTGCGGATGAAGGCCAGCGTCTGGCCGTCCGGTGAAAAGGCCGGAGCAAGGTCTAAATACTCGGCGGGCGTAGGCAAAAAGCGGCGATGTTCGAGCGTATCCACCGTCAGCAATGTGATGCCCTCCGAAGTCTGAATCGAACCGGCTCCGGCGAACGCGATGAATTTTCCATCCGGCGACCACGACAAGCGCGCCGTGATCCAAGTTTCGCTAGCCGCATTGATGGTCAGTAATTTCCGCTCCGGCCCGCCCAGCGCCGGAATGGTATAGATGGCGCGTTCGTTGTTGGAGACGCGAGCAAAGGCAAGGTAGCTGCCATCGGGCGACCACGCGGGAGCTATGTCACGGTCGGGATGGCTGGTGAGTCGCAGCGGCGGCCCGGCTTTAATCACCTGAACATAGATGTCGAAGTTGCCCTGCTTTTCGCCGTTCCACGTATAGGCCAGGCGGCTGCCGTCGGGCGAAAAGGCCGGGTCGCGTTCTGCGCCGGGAAAGCTGGTGAACGGCACAGTTTTGAACGCCGCCGCCGGACGCGCGGCTTCGCTCTGATTGAACCAGCGCCAAAGGCCGAAACCGATCACTGCGATTACCGCGCAGGCCGCCGCCCACTTCAGCCATTTTGTGCCAGATGATTCGGTTCCTGCGGGCAGAGCGGCGACCGGCAATACGACTTTTTCTTCCTCAATTTCCTGCGTCACGATGCGTGCGAGGGTGCGCGTCTCGACTACCAGTTCTTCCGCTTCGTCAGCGACAACCATGGCATTTACCGGCGCATTTACCGAGACGGCGCGCACCGTGGCGTTGAAGCGGTAACCGCGCCGAGCGACGGTTTCGATATAGGGCCGCTCGCCGCCCTCTTCGCCCAGCACCTTTCTTAGGTTCGAGACGTGACGCGCCAGATTGACCTCTTCTACAAACGTGTCGGGCCAGACCTTCTGCATCAATTCATCTTTTTCCACGATATGGCCGCTGCGCTCGACCAGCGCGATGAGCGTGTCGAAGCTCTTGGGCGGCAGCGCCAGCGGGCGTCCGTCCCGAAACAAAACCCGTTCTTCAGGATCAATAGAGAACGGACCGAATTCGTATAAGTGCTTCGACTGCAAGCTCATAAGCGTAGGAAGAACTCGTTCAAAACTAATTCAAAACTTTTTTTTAGTATAGGCAAGACTTCGCCGCCAGCGGCTGGCTATTGTCCGGCGCGTTGGCAACGACTGCCGGAGTTTAACGCACTGCATCAGCGTATCGCCAACACAGAGCAAGTGATGAAAAGAACTGAAACCACCATTGAAACTTATCAAGTGCAAATCGTCAGGCGGCGCAAGCCGGAAACCGAGGCTTGGTGTTCCGCCTGCGCTGCCGCCGTCAGGATGGTGACCCCGGAAGCAGCGGCGGCCCTGTCCGCCGTCACCCCGCGCACGATCTATCGTCGGATCGAAGCCGGGCAACTCCATTTTATCGAGACGCCGGACGGAACGCTGTTCATCTGCACGAACTCATTAATCTGATAACCGACACCGAGGAAACCGACATGCAAGCAAAACGAAATCGCCTTTTATTCACCATCCTGACCCTGACACTGGTTGGCGTCGCCTTCTCTGGCTGGCTGTTGCGCGTCGCCGAACGCAAGGTAACCGCCGCCCAGACGCCGCCGGAAATGGTTTGCTATTCGATCACCAGCAAGCAGGGCTGGACGGGAACCAATGTCGGCATCCCGCCCTCGCTCGATTTTGCGGTGGGAGGGAAATTTACCCAGTACCGGTTTGAATTGTCCTGCACGCGCGTGGGCGGAGTCTGCAAACCCTTCGGCGAAGGCTCGCGCATCTTTATGGACTACGACGGCCCGAATGGCTCACAGTCCTGGACGGAACAAATTCAGTTTTACTACGACTACACCGCTCCGTCCCCTCCGCCCATGATTGAGACCATCGTGGACAATCAGGCGCAGGCGGCGCAAACGACTTTCACCTTTAACGTGCGAATGGGGACGACGGACGAAACGCTGCGCGTAAAATTCCAGGTACTCTGGCTCAACCTGGCGCATGCTCCGTTGCCCGGCAACGCCCCGACGCTGGACGAGTTGAATCACGCGGACAGCGGGATTTGGTTCGACTTGACCCACGGGGTACTCGACAACTCGGTTCCGCCGGATTGTATCAACGGCGGCATTCGCGCCCAGGCACCCGCCGGCCCGGTCTGGGTGGACGGCGTGCAGCGTTGCAGCACCTTCAGGGGAATTCCTCAAGCCTGTTGCGTCGGCTCGCTGGCGGACGCGACTTCCAGCGGATTTTTGGCTGACATCGTCGCGTTCGCGCCCACCGCTTGCCCAACGCTGACCATCAATCCCACGCAACAGAACTTTGCGGCGGCGGGCGGCGCGGGCAGCTTCGCCGTCACTGTGACCGGTGATTACACCTGGCAACAGATCACTTCATCCAGCTTCATAACGATTTCGTACGGCCCAAGCCTCGCCAACACCGGGAGCGGCACGGCCAACTTCACCGTCGCGTCCAACCCCAATGTCACACCGCGCACCGGCACGATCACGGTTTGGGACAAGACCTTCACCGTCCTGCAAGCGGGTTCCGGCGGTGCGACCTCTTGTGTCGTGACGACGACTGCCGACAGCGGCGCGGGCAGCCTGCGTCAGGCCATTACCGACAACAATGCGGGAATGTGTGGCGGACAAATCAACTTCAACATTCCGACCAGCGATCCGGGCTACGTCGCGGCCACGCAGCACTGGAGCATCAAGCCCGCGTCAGCCTTGCCCATCATTACGCAGCCGGTCACGATTGATGGCCTGACGCAACCGGGCGCGAGCAATGCCAGTTGGCCGCTCACGCTCAAGATCGAGTTGGACGGCAGCAATGCGCCGAACAGCAGCGGACTGTTGATCAGTGGGTCTGGCGTCATCGTGCGCGGGCTGGTCATCAATCGGTTCAGCGATGACGGCGTCAACCTTCAAGCCGTCAACGCGCGGCTCGAAGCCAACTACCTCGGCGTAGATGTCACCGGCACGCTGGCACGCGCCAATGGGCGTAACGGCGTGGGCATTATCGGCGGCATGAATCATCTGATTGGCGGCAACACCGCTGACAAACGCAACCTTATCTCGGCCAATGCCCTGGAGGGAATCCAATTGCAAGCGACGACCGGAAATCAGG
>JABFSD010000830.1 GCA_013140935.1 Acidobacteriota bacterium | reverse complement strand
ATTTTCCCGTCGCAGCTTTGGCTTGCTCCGCCATCATCTTGCCGTGATCGTGTTCAGCCGGTGGTGCAGCTTTGCTCGCCGGTTTGTCAGCTTGCGGTTTGGCGGTCTTCGGTTTCGCCTGATGGCCTTCGTGCTGCGCCGCCACCGTGTTGCCCAGCAACCAACTCGCGCCCAACAAACTCGAACCTTGCAAAAATTTTCTACGCATCCAATTCAGATTTTTCATGATAATTACTCCTTATCGTCGGCACCGCTTTGAACAGTGCTTTCCATACTGCTCGGCGCATTGAGCGCACCGTTGAGCAAATAGCCTTGCAGCAACACTGCGCTCTGCCATGAATCCACCAACGCCGCGACGTATTCCACCCGCACCTGAAACAGCGTGCGTTGCGCGATCAGCACTTGCGGATAGGCCGCCGCCATCGCACGAAAGTTGCCGCGATAAAGGTCATACGCGCTTTGCGCTTGCGGGACGATGCGCGTCTCGTATTGCGTCGCTACGCGCATCGCATTGAGATAAGTACGAAAGGCTCCAGCAAAACGCGCACGCAACAACAACTCGACGCGACGCACTTCGCGTTCGGCCACATCCAGTTCAGCACCCGCCGTAGCGATGCCGCCCTGATTGCGATTCCACAACGGAATGCGCAAGCCGATCTCGACTGAAGCCTCCGGCCCGGTGCGTTGCTTTTGCGTAGGCAAATCTCTTTCCAACAATTCGCGGTTGTAGCCAAACCCGCTGCGCAAAAACAGATCAGGCGCGACTTCGGCTTTGGCGCGCGCGAGCGAAGCCTTGGCGCGCTCAACGCCGAGCTTTGCGCGACGCAGTTCAGGGCTACCCGCTAACAAGCTGTTCAACAACTCTTCCTGCTTCAACGCAGGCAAGCCTTTTTCTAACTCGCCCATCAAGCGCGCGGCTTTCAAAAACGGATTGCCCGTGACCGCCGCCAATTCCTGCCAGACTTGATCGCGGTCGTTCTCGGCCATTATCAAATCGAGTTCGGCGCGTTCGGCTTCGATGCGAATTTGCGCGGCGTCAGGACGATCCGCTTGCCCTACGTTAAAAAGTTCGCTGGTGGTTTTGACCGCATCGCGCGCGAGCTTGGCAAGTTCGCCGCGTGTTTCGACCAGTTGCTGCGCGCCCAAGGCTTGATAAAAAAGCATGCGCACGGCGTTCAAGACGCGTTGTTTTTGCGCCGCTGCATCCTGTTCTGATTGCGCTTTCTCTTGCGCAAAGATGGCGCGACTCTTGCGCAACTTGCCGCCCAGCGGAATGGTTTGTTCAATGAAACCCAGATGCTCGCTCTTTTCGCCGATGGCGCGAAAAGCGAGTTCTTCGGCCTGATAGCCTACAATGGGATTAGGCATCAGCCCGGCTTGTAAGCGACGGCCTTCCGCCGCGCGAATCGCCGCTTCGGCCTGCCCTAGCGTAGGGTTCCCTTCCAACGCCATTCGTTCCAAATCGGCCAGCGTCAAAAGTGGTTGAGGGGCAGGTTGAGGGGGTGGTGATGTGGCAGCGGCTGGCGTTTGCGCCCACAGCGAGACGCTCAACGACAACACTGCGCAAAGAAATACATAACGCATGAAAAAATTCTCCCGAAAGAAATCTGTTGATCGGCAGACACACTTCGGCCTGCAAAATAAAACCTTCTGCGAGAGAATTAAATTCTGAGTTGGAAATGGCGAGCCACGCGCGGCGGAGCTTTGCGCGAAGGCCACCAGGATTGATGAGTCGTGTTGGCAGCGAAAATCAACGGCAAGGTTGAAGGTTCCATCACGAACTGCGGCGTCTTGGCATTCTTTTCTGAAGCGCCGTCCTGCTTCGTGAACAACGAAGTCGCTTGATGATCGGAACAACGATGCGATGACGATTCAGGTACAGATGAAATTGGTTCAATCGCAAGCGTGGCTTGCTTGGATTTCGCGGCTTGGTGGCAATGCGGAACGTGTTCTTCGGCAACTGCATTCACCGATGGTGCGGGCAAACACCCCGATGCGCCACAGACGATGTTGCACAACAGTCCTAACGACAGCGCCGCACTGAGCAACGCTGTGAGAATCGTTTTGTATTGTCGTTTGAACTTGTGCATCGAACGTTGTTGCCTCACGAATTTCGGTGAACGCAATCTACCAGTTCATCAACAGATGTGACAAATCGAAACCCAGATCAGGTGTAAGTCGTGACTGAATTCGAAGAAGCGCATCGCCGAACGCGTTCGTAGTTCCGCCTTTAGGCGGTGGCGTCTCTCACCCGAACCACACCGCCTAAAGGCGGAACTACGAACGCGGCGGCACCCAAGCGAATCTCTTTACAGCGACTGCGCCGGATGCGGTTGATAAACCTCTTTGAGCGAATGCAATTCGGCGTCATCGAGTTTGACGCTCAACGCCGCCAGTGCATCGTCGAGATGATGCGGCTTGCTTGCGCCGATGATCGGCGCACTGACGCCGGGTTGTTGCAACACCCACGCGAGCGCGACTTGCGCGTTCGATACGCCGCGTTGTTGCGCGATGGCGGTGATGCAATCTACGACGGCAAAATCAGAAGGCTGATAATAAAACCGCTGCGCCAGATCATCGGTCTTCGCGCGCGAAGTCTCGCCAAAATCCTTATCGCGCCGATTGCCTGCGACAAAGCCGCGCGCCAGCGGACTGTAAGGAATCAGCCCCACACCTTCGGCCACGCACAGCGGATTCATCTCGCGCTCTTCTTCGCGGTAAATCAGATTGTAGTGGTTCTGCATCGTAGCGAAGCGCGTCAGTCCCAGTTGATCGGCTTTATACAGCATCCGCGCAAACTGCCACGCGGGCATGCTTGACGCGCCGAGATACAACACCTTGCCTGCGCGCACGAGGTCGTTCAATGCGATCAGCGTTTCTTCGATGGGCGTCGTCGGATCGAGACGATGGATTTGATAGAGGTCTACGTAATCGGTTTGCAGCCGCCGCAAACTGTCGTCAATCGAGTGAACGATGTGCTTGCGCGACAGGCCGCGATGATTCGGATCGTCGCCCATCGGCTGGCACAGTTTCGTAGCGATCACTACGCGGTCGCGCGGGATGGCTAATTCTTTGAGGCCGCGTCCGAGAATCTCTTCGCTCACGCCGCGCGAATACATATCCGCCGTGTCGTAAAAGTTGATGCCCGCTTCCCACGCGCGGCGCAAATAAGGACGGCTCTCTTCTTCTTCCAACACCCACGCGCGCCATTGTTTCGAGCCATAAGTCATCATGCCCAAACAGAGGCGCGAGACTTTCGTACCAGTCGTTCCGAGATTGACGTAATCCATCTGAAAGATTCCTCATACGAGGCGTGATGTAGCGCGGATTAGTAATCCGCGCTACATCACGCAACTCCGTACATCAAGATGAAAACCAACTTAAAACGGCAGCCCGACATAGTTCTCTGCCAACGCCGTCGCCGCCGCGCGCGAACTCGCCACATAAGCCAGTTCGGAAAGCTGCAAGCGTTGTTGAAACGGCGTAGCGTCAGGAAAGCGATGCAACAGCGAAGTCATCCACCACGAGAAATGCTCAGCGCGCCACACGCGGCGCAAGCAAGTCGTTGAATAGGCTTCGAGCAATGAGTTGTTGCCGGTTTGATAAAACGTAGCCAACGCGCGCGACAACACGCGCACATCGGCGATGGCAAGATTCATCCCTTTCGCACCGGTCGGCGGAACGATGTGCGCCGCGTCGCCCGCCAAAAACAAATTGCCGTATTGCATCGGCTCGGCAACAAAACTGCGCATCGGCGTAACGCCTTTCTGCAATATAGTTCCTTCTTCGAGATGAAGGCTTTCATCGTTCAGACTTCCTTCTGGCAGACTTCCTTCTGGGCCGAGCCGCAATTCCAACTCTTCCCAGATGCGCGCATCGGGCCATTGAGCGATGTCTTCGTCAGGCGCGCATTGCAGGTAAAGCCGCGTGACCTCAGGCGAACGCATGCTGAATAAGGCAAAGCCGCGTTCGTGATGGCAATAGATCAATTCTTCTGAAGGAGGTTTCGATTGCGCAAGAATGCCGAGCCAGCCGAAGGGATAAACGCGCTCGAAAATTTGCAAAGCATCAGCAATCGCCGGACGGCTGATGCCGTGAAAGCCGTCGCATCCGGCAATGTAATCGCAAGTGATTTCGTGCGACGTGCCGTCTTTGCGAAAACGAATTTTCGGCGCGTCAGTGTCAAGGTTATGAATGGAGGTAGCTTCCACTTCAAAGTGCAGCGGCAAGCCTGCGTCGAGCCGCGCCTGAATCAAATCCTTCACGACTTCCTGCTGGCCGTAAACCGTGATCGCGCGTCCGCCAGTGAGTTCGTGCATGTCAATGCGATGGCGCGCGCCGCTGAAACTCAACTCGATGCCGAGATGAATCAAACCCTGCCGCCGCATGCGTTCGCCTACGCCGGACTCATTCAACGTATCCACCGTTCCCTGTTCCAACACGCCCGCGCGCACGCGGCTTTCGAGGTAATCGCGGCTGCGGCTTTCGACGACGATGGTTTCGATGCCTTGTTGATATAACAAGTGCGCGAGCATCAATCCCGCCGGGCCTGCGCCCACAATGCCGACTTGGGTTCGCATGATTCACCCCCAAACTTCGCGCGCGGTTTCGGCGACGAGTTTCAGCTTGGCTTCCTGATCGGCGGGCGTAACCAGATTGCCTTCGAGCGTAGAAGCGAAGCCGCATTGCGGACTCAACGCCAGCCGGTCGCGCGCAATATATTGCGCAGCCTCGTTGATGCGACGTTTGAGTTCGTCTTTGCTTTCGAGTTCGGGTTTCTTGGTGCTGACCAAACCCAACACGACGATGCGGTCTTCGGGGACTTCGCCAAGCGGCTCGAATCCGCCTGAGCGCGCGTCGTCAAATTCGAGCAGGAAGCGATCAAACTTGGTTTTCTGGAATACTTTCGTGATCGGGCCGTAATCGCCCTGCGCATAAAACTTGCTTTGATTGTTGCCGCGACACAGGTGCAAGCCGAACTGAACGGTTGGATGCTGATTGATGATCGCGTTGTCCATCTCGATGGACAGGTCTAGCAAACGGTCGGGATCGTTGCCACGCTTCAGATAACCTTCGCGCAATTCAGGATCGAGCAGCGCAGTATATTGCGGCGAGTCAATTTGAATGTATTGGCAGCCGAGCCGAATCAGTTCGTCAATCTCGCCGCGCAGGATGTCTACGAGATCGGCGAGATAAGCGTCAACGGTGGCATAAGCCGCTTTCGATTTGTCTGCGTCGTAGTAGGCCGCAGCCTGTTGCGCGCTCACGAGCGTCGTCTTAGCGGGACGCGCAGTACTCGCACGCAGCCACGTGAACTCTTCGGCGCACATGTGCCGCTTGCGCTGTAACTTTGAAACCACGACGGGACGTTGCAATACCAACTCTTCGCCCGCGTCGTCGCGGAACGGAATCGCCCAGCCGCCGTATTTATCGTAGCCTTCGACGGCCTCAACCAGATGTCCATAAAACGCATAGCGCCGCATCTCGCCGTCGGTGACGACTTCGATGTCGGCGCGTTCCTGCAATTCGACGGCTTCGCTGACGGCGCGGTCTTCGATCTCTTTGAAAAGCGTATCAGACATTTCGCCCGCATCATGTTTGGTGCGCGCGTCTTTCAAATACGCCGGTCGCAACAGGCTGCCTACTACATCGCTTCGATACATGCTTGCTCCTCGTTCTTCTCCCACGAAGTCACACGAAGAAAGACACGAAGAAGAAGAACCGATTGGTAATTATCTTCGTGTCTTTCTTCGTGTAACTTCGTGGGAGAACTGATTGTTGGTCAATCGCGTTATGAGGCTGAGCGTGGTGGCGAAATCAAAGGTGGGACAGGTTACGAATCTGTCCCACCAGATTTAACGCTGTCTTACGTGCCGGTCTGCCAACTGTTCATGTACTCAACCATTTCTGAAGTCAGCGTATCAATACTGACATTCATCGCGGCGAGTTTGAGGCTGGCGATTTCCTGATCAATTTCAGGCGGCAGCACGTGAATCGCCGCGTCGAGTTTGCCCTGATTTTTCACCAGGTATTCCACCGACAGCGCCTGATTGGCGAAGCTCATATCCATCACGCTGGCCGGATGGCCTTCGGCGGCGGCGAGATTGATGAGGCGGCCTTCGCCCAACACGGTGACCGTTTTGCCCGACTTGAGCGAGTATTCCTGCACGAAGCTGCGCAGTTCGCGGACTTCGGTCGAGAGGTCTTTCAACGCAACGAGATTTAATTCAAGGTCGAAGTGGCCGGAGTTGCACACAATCGCGCCGCTTTTCATCTTCTCGAAATGCTGTTGGTCAATCACGTGGCGGTTGCCCGTGACCGTGATGAAAATGTCGCCCTGCGCCGCAGCCTGTTCAATCGGCAACACGCGGAAACCGTCCATCACCGCTTCCAACGCCTTGATCGGATTGATTTCGGTGACGATGACGTTCGCGCCCATGCCGCGCGCGCGCATCGCTACGCCTTTGCCGCACCAACCGTAACCCACCGTCACGAGCGTCTTGCCCGCGAGCAAGATGTTCGTCGCGCGAATCACACCATCCAATGTGCTTTGGCCCGTGCCGTAGCGGTTGTCGAAAAAGTGTTTGGTCTGCGCGTCGTTCACTGCCATCGCCGGAAAAGTCAGGCGACCGTCTTTCATCATCGCCTTCAACCGCACGATGCCCGTCGTCGTCTCTTCGGTCGAACCGATCACGTCAGCAATTTGATCGGGACGATGCTGGACGAGCGTCGCCACCACGTCAGAGCCGTCGTCCACGATGATTTGCGGTTTGTGGTCGAGCGCCATTTCTACGTGACGCAGATAGGTTTCGGTGGTCTCGCCTTTCATGGCGAAAACCGATACGCCGTAATGCTTCACGAGCGCAGCGGCTACGTCGTCTTGCGTGCTGAGCGGATTCGACGCGATCAGCAC
>JABFSD010000768.1 GCA_013140935.1 Acidobacteriota bacterium | reverse complement strand
TACCAAATGAGCATTGAGCCAGCAATAAAATATATCTCTGTATCAGATTTGCACTTTGATCGTAAAAATCCACGGCTGGTCGAATACGATATTTCACCCAAAGCCTCAGATGACGACATCCTTAAGATTTTATGGGATGCGATGGATGTACGCGAATTAGTTCAATCCATTTCGGCCAGCGGTTTTTTTCCGCATGAAGCATTAATCGTTGCGATTGAGCGAGGTCAAAACATAGTAATTGAGGGTAATCGGCGACTAGCGGCAGTCAAGACCCTTTTATCACCCCAGGATCTGACGAAAAAAAACGGCTGGAATGTTCCAAAAATATCCGCAGGCGAGCAAAAGAAACTAGTCACATTGCCAGCTATTATATCGGCCCGCAAAGACTCGTGGCGTTATCTTGGGTTTAAGCATGTCAACGGACCTGCTAAGTGGACCAGTTTCGCTAAAGCTGCGTATATTGCAGAAGTTCGTCGAGAATATGGTATTCCCCTTGCCGACATTGCGGCTCAGATTGGCGACGGTTACAAAACTGTTCAACGTCTCTACCGAGGATTGATGGTGCTTGAGCAAGCCGAGCGAAATAAGATTTATGATCGTGAAGATAGATATAGGAAGCGTCTTGCTTTTTCTCACCTATACACCGGAATCGAACTCTCTGGCATTAGCTCGTTTCTTGATATTTCAGATGATGCGGAGACGACCGAACCTGTGCCGAAAGGGAAATTAACAGAGTTAGGCGAGCTATGTGTGTGGCTATACGGAAGTAAAAAGCAAGCGCGCCAGCCTGTTGTTGAATCACAGAACCCAGACCTCAGAAACCTAAATACTGTGCTGAGTAACCGGGATGGCATTGCTGCACTACGCGCTGGAACTGATTTATCGAAAGCCGTTGAAATTAGCCGTTCGCCAGCGGCAGTGTTTGAGGAAGCCTTGCTCGCTGCCAAACGTGAGCTTACTACGGCGAGCGCTTACCTGACAGCAGGGTACGATAAATCTCAAAGCCTGCTTAGAACGGCGGGAACAGTCGCAGAAATTGCCGATGACATCTATTCAGAAATGGAACGCAAATTTAACCCTAAACCTAAGAAAAGCCGTTTAACAGAGTCCTGATTATGTTCAAATTGCCTCACCTTCCTACGCCTAGAGCTGAGGTTCATGAGTTAGCTGACTTCATTGAACTGCTGGCTTTTGAGAAAAAAATAGCTTCAGCCCGTGACGTACTCGCATACCTCGGTCGTATAGATGATAACAGCGATAACATCGGTATTGATGATGACGATGGCACGAACGAAGATATTTTAGATGAGGTAATGAACGAAATTGACCGCCGCGACGAAGCCTGTGGGGGCGATTATCCTTTTGAATTGCAGGCCGAGGGAACAGTGATACATCACCTCCTAGACAAGGAGAATCACAAATCAGAACTCTATCGTTACTTATTGTTAAGCACGCGACTAGACATGGATAGTGATCGTGTTCACGCGAAAATTGATGGAACGCTTTTATTCGAAGAAGTTATTGCGCAAGTGCTACGGCATTACGTTGGCGGCAATAAAGCTAAGTCTTTCGTTTTTGGCACTGCTACCTCTGGTAGGTTTTCCGACAAAGTTACACAGATGTGTCAGGCGCTCGGAGAAGGAGGCCGATTTCGTAACCTCAGCGGCGGCCCCGTAAAAGCTAATGACGACAAACTCGATGCGGTTGCTTGGGTTCCTTTCTCTGATAAACTTCCTGGACAACTAATTGCTTTTGCACAGTGTAAGACAGGCACAAACTGGCGAGATTCATTGGGGCAGATGAATCCAGACGCTTTCATTAGGAAATGGACGGAACAACCGTTCTTGGTGAATCCGGTTCGGGTATTTTGCATAACCGAATCTGAAAACCGCTCTCGCTGGAAAGGCACGTGTATTGAAGGTGGAATTTTATTAGATCGGTGCCGCATAGTTGATTTTTGCGAAAGCCTTGAGACTGACTTACTGAAAAAGGTGAGAACCTGGACTAAGGCAGCAAAACAACAAACCCTCAAGAATTTCGTATAACAAATAAAAGTATCCCTGTAGAGACGCAAATTTTTGCGTTTCTACACTTGCTTCACGACAACAGCAGCTATGCGTTTCTTCAATGTAGCTGGCCCGTGCCGACCTGGGTTGCATTACATGCTGCCGGCGTCGGAGCGGTTGCGAGCAGACAATATTATGCGGTTGATCGAGCAGCAGAATTATTTCGTGCTGCACGCGCCACGTCAGGTAGGCAAGACCACCGCCGTCATCGAATTGGCGCGTGAACTGACCGCTACGGGCAAGTGGACGGCGGCGAAGGTTTCGATGGAAGTGGGGCGCGGGTTGGGCAGCGATCTCGACCGAGCCGAACGTACCATGCTCGCCGATTGGCGCGGCTCACTAGAACATCAGTTACCGGCTGAGTTGCGGCCTCCGCCGTGGCCTACGGCAGAAGCGGGGCAACGCATCGGTGCGGCCTTGCAAGCCTGGTCGAGTCATTCGTCGCGTCCGTTAGTGGTCTTTCTAGACGAGATTGATGCGCTTGAAGACGACGTACTGCTTTCAGTCTTGCGGCAGTTGCGTTCGGGTTACGACCGGCGGCCTAGTGGCTTTCCAGCCTCGCTCGCGGTTGTAGGCTTGCGCGACATTCTCGATTACAAAGTGATGTCGGGCGGCAGCGCGCGCTTGGGTACGCCCAGCCCCTTCAACATCGCAGCGCGTTCGCTGACCTTACGCAATTTTACCGAAAGCGAAGTCGCTACGTTATTGCAACAGCACACTGCCGAAAGTGTACAAGTGTTTGAACCCGCTGCCTTGCAACATGTATTCACGTTGACGCAAGGACAGCCCTGGCTGGTTAATGCGCTCGCTAAAACCGCCGTTGAAGACGTCGAGCCGGACGTGCAAAAAAACATCACAGTCGAACACATCGAACAAGCCAAAGAGTTGGTCATCGCGCGTCGTCACCTCCAATTGAAGCAACTGACGCATAAGCTGACGACGGGTGATTTTCAATCGTTGAGCGCGAAATCACCGTAATTCGCGCATAGCTTCAATCAGGCTGACAGACGCGCCGCCGCGCCGTATAATCCGCGCATTCCTGGTAAGACCTTTCGTTCGACTTTCAAAATACCGAACAACGAGTGGCGCAAGCTGCCGAGCTTGCGTCGCTCACGACTTGAACGCAGCGGCAACCGCGCGAACCATCACATAACGCGGCTTCCCCAAGGTAAGCATTAGCAACAACGCAAGCTCGGCAGTTTGCGCTACTTTCTTCGAGGAGAGCTTATGAGCAATACGACACGCAGAGATTTTATGAAGACCGGTACGGCGGCGACCGCGATGAGCGCGTTGAGTTACAGCCGCGTGCTGGGCGCGAATGAAAAAGTCCGCACCGCCATCGTCGGCGCGGGTGATCGCATGATGCAATCGCTCGTACCTGCGTTTTTTGCGCACGCGGGCGAATTGAATTTTGAACTCGCGGCGGTGTGCGACATCTGGAAGCACCACCGCGAAACCAACAGCGAAAAGCTCAAGACCAACGCCAAGTGGGCGCAAAAAGACGCCGCGCTGGCATTGGCGCGCAACACCGATGAGCTTTACGCGATGAAAAACATTGACGCGGTGATGATCGCTACGGCTGACTTTCAACACGCCTATCACGCAGTCGAAGCCGTGCGCGCGGGCAAGGATGTTTACGCTGAGAAGCCTTTCGCCAACATCATGGATGACGCGAATCTCGCGCTGAAAGTGATCGGCGGTTCAAAGCAGGTCTTTCAAGTCGGCACGCAACGGCGCTCGACGACGAGCTATATGAAAGCCAAAGAGTATTTAGATTCGGGCAAGTTCGGCGACATCGTGTTCGCCGACATGACCTGGAATGTGAATCAACCGGGACGCTGGCGTCGTCCGCGCGTGGTGCCGCTCATGAAGCAGGAAGACACCGATTGGAAACGTTTTCTGATTAACCGCGACCCCAAGATCGCCTTTGACGCACGCAAACATCTTGAGTTTCGTTTGTTCTGGCCGTTCTCGTCGGGTATTCCCGATCAATGGATGGTTCACCAGATTGACACCGTGCATTGGTTCACGGGCATCGCGCATCCGCGCAGTGTCGTCGCTAACGGCGGAACCTATCTTTGGAAAGACGGGCGGACGAATTGGGACACGATGACGGCGGTGTTTGATTATCACAATCCGAAAACCGACAAGGCCTTTCAGGTGTTGTATTCGTCGCGCCAAACCAACGCGCAAGGTACGACCAATGAAGAAGGCAACGTCAAAGAGTTGTATATGTCGAACCACGGCACGATCAACCTTGATAACAACACCGTGTCGAACGACGGCGGCCTGACCGAACGTCACGGCAAAGCGATGAATATGCCTGCGAGTGCGCTTGAGAAATTTACGCTCTCAACCGAAGGCGGCATCGTCGCGTCGGCGAACACCGGCGCAGACCCGCAAACCAGCGCCCACATGCGCAACTGGATGGATTGCGTGAAGTCGCGCAATCAAAAGACGAACGCAGATATTCACGCGGCATACAACCATTCGGTGGCGTTGTGCATGACGATCAAAGCGATTCAGACCGGAATGCGCGTGACCTTCGACGACAAGAAACAGGAAGTCAGCGCAGGCTAATTCACAATCACTTTTTAGCCACGGGGAACACGGGGAACTTATTCGCTTTAAGTAATCCCCGTGTCCCCCGTGGCAAATCTAATTCCCTCCGTGCTTTCAATTGAAATCTTATGAAACGTACTCTCGCACTCTTACTCGTAACTTTTATGTTGGCGCTCACGGCGCAAGCACAATCCGTCAAGCTCACCGAAAACAAAGACAAAAAGCAGGTTGACGTAACCGTAGACGGTCAACCTTTCACTTCTTACGTTTATTGGGCCGATCAGAAAAAACCGATTTTGTATCCGCTGCGCACGGCGAAAGGCACGATTGTGACGCGCGGCTATCCGCTCGAAAAAGTGGCGGGCGAACGCACTGACCATCCCCATCACATTTCGAGTTGGTTCAATTACGGTAACATCAACGGCGTAGACTTTTGGAATACGCCGCCCGACGGCGTAAAGCGTGACACGGGCGTGATCGAGAAATTCGGCACGATCAAACATCAGGCGATCAAGGGGATGAAAGGCGGCAAAGGCGCGGCTTCGATGAACGTGACGATGGATTGGATCATGCCCGACGGTTCAAAAATCATGCAACAAGACGAAACGATTCATTTTCGCGCGGCCAAAGATATTCGCATCATTGATCGCGTGATTACGCTAACGGCGCAAAAAGAAAAGGTGGTTTTCAACGACAGCAAGGAAGGCGCGATTGGCATTCGCGTCACGCGCACGCTGGAAGAACCTTCGACGCGGCCTGAGATTTTCACCGACGCCAACGGCGTGCCGACCAAAGTTCCGGCAATGGATAACACAGGCGTAGCAGGCGTTTATCTGAGCAGCGAAGGCAAAATCGGCGAGAAAGAAGGGTGGGGCACGCGCGCCAAATGGATGACGTTGAGCGGTACGGCCAAAGGCGAAGAAGTCGTGATCGGAATTTTCGATCATCCGAAAAATTCGACTTATCCGACTTATTGGCACGCGCGCGGTTATGGGCTATTCGCGGCGAATCCCTTCGGCGCGAAAGAGTTCACCAAAGGCGCGACGACGTTGAATTACACGTTGCAGCCTGGACAAAGCGCGACCTTCCGCTTTCGCATCCTGATTCATTCGGGCAAGTTGACGAAGGAACGGACCGAGGCGCTTTACGCGCAGTTCCTCAAGGACATCACCAATTAATTACAACTCCTGCGAAGCCGTACTGCGCGGACGTGCGCCGAGCGTGCGCTTCAAGCTGGCAACCCAAAAATCGAAACGAGTCGTCGCCGTCGTTGTTTCCGGCTCCAAAGTCGCAACGGCGGCGACTTTTGTTACGGGTTGACTGCACATGGGACAGATGTGGTGATAGGCAAAAATGGGGTAATCGCATTGCACGCAATGCGCCGAAATTTTCTCAGTGGACTTCATACCAGACATACAGCTACTTTCTTGGGGGAAAGAAAAATTTATGAGTCAGGGGAAAATAATAAAAATGTTTCAGGCAGCAAGTGTGCAAATTATAGACAGATAGCACTCTTTGTCTAGTCAGGATTGCCTGAAATTAGCTTGCGAGTATGACGAGGGTAGGAAACGAAAGTGACAGGGAGATATGCCGCCTCAAGACGGTCTCATTAGAATCAGCGCACCACACGCTGTTCTTTCCCGTTGGTTGCAATTTTTGTCGGGCTTTAATGTGATGAACATCTTGTCGGCACACAACGTCACGCGCGAATACCAAATGGGCGGCGAACTCGTCGCAGCCCTCGCGGGTGTTTCTGTCGAAATCGCAGCGGGCGAGTTCGTAGCCATTCTCGGCACGAGCGGTTCGGGCAAGTCTACGTTATTAAATTTGTTCGGCGGACTTGATCGGCCTACGTCAGGCGAGATTCGTTTTGACGGACGCGATCTCACGCCTTTCACGTCACGCGAAATGGCGCGCTATCGCTTGCGCAACGTAGGCATGATTTTTCAGAGCTTCAATCTGATTCCGACCATGACCGCGCGCCAAAACGTAGCCCTCGCGTTAGCCTTCGGCGGCATGCCCAAAGGCGAACGCGAAGCCCGTGCGGCTGAATTGCTCGCCCGTGTCGCGCTTGCCCAACGTGCCGATCATCGTCCCAGCGAACTTTCGGGCGGCGAGCAACAGCGCGTATCCATCGCACGCGCGCTGGCAAACGATCCGCAAGTGTTGTTGGCTGATGAACCCACCGGCAATCTCGACAGCGCCCGCGCCGTTGAGTTGTTAGGCGTGCTTGACGAGATGCGCGCCCGCGATGGCAAAACCATTATCCTCGTTACGCACGATCACGA
>JABFSD010000444.1 GCA_013140935.1 Acidobacteriota bacterium | reverse complement strand
GGCAAACGCTGACCATCAGCGGCGGGCCATTTTTCGTAGGCGATTTCAGCGCCAACCGCGTGCGCATCGGTACGGCACTCGCGCAAGTCATCTCGGCGACGACGAATCAATTGTCGGTGCTCGTGCCTTACGGCGCAGAAACCGGACGCCTCAGTGTAATGACGCCGAACGGCGAACGCACCACCAACAATGCGGTGCAAGTCGCTACGACAGTGAGCGGGGTAGTGCAATCTACCGAACGCCAGCCGCTGGCGGGCGTGACGGTGCGCTCGGTGGGTTCCAACGACCAAGCGACGACGCGCGCCGATGGCTCGTTCGTGTTGCCGATTACTTCCAATCCTTCGGCGAACGTATTCCTCGTCACCTTGCAATTCTCGCCGCAAAACGTGAGCGGCTATCAAAACTTCGGTACGTTGACGCGCCGCTTTGAAGTCTCTTCCAAGCGCGACAACCGGTTGTCTGCGCCTTTGTTCCTGCAAGTGCCGAACGGCTCGGCGGGCAATTTGGGCGGCGGCGAATTGTTCCTGACGGTCAATGTCTTCGGCTGCACGACCGACAACACGGGAGTGGGCCTGGGCAGCTTCCGTCTCGAAGCGGGAGCGACCGCGACCAATCCTGACGGTTCAGCCGTGAATCGTTTGACGTTGGCGCAAGTGCAGGATTGCCGCGCGCCGCAACGCTTGCCAGCGGGCTTGTTCAGTTCGCGCATTTTGCAAGTGTCTCCGCTCAACGCGCGCATCGCGCCGGGCGGACAATTGAGTTTTCCGAACGCCGACAATCTCGCGCCGGGCACGCAATTCCGTATGTTCCGTCTCGATCAACAGGGCGATGGCGGCACGGGTGAATTTCAGCCCGTCGTCAACGCGACGGTTTCGGCAGATCGCTCACGCATCGAAACGGCCGCGCGGGCGATTACCGAAGGCGGCATTTATTTCGCGGCGATAGCTCCGCAAAACCTGACGACGGTCACGGGGCGCGTCGTCGAATTGGGCAGCAACAATGCCGAAGTGGCTTCGGTCGGCGCGCAGGTGCATGCGCGCGGGCAAGTGGCTTTCACTGATGGCGATGGCGCGTTCGTCTTGCGCAATGTGCCGGTGAATTCGGCCAATGATTCTTTCGTCATCGAAGCCAGTCAGGCGCGCACGGACGGCACGAACGACGCCGTGCAACGAGTATTGACGAGCGCGGTGATTCGTCCCGGCGGAATGACAGTCGTGACGCCTGCTTTATTGTTACGGTCGTTCAGCGCGGGCAACAACCGCGCGCCGGTGGCGAATTCGCAAACGGTGACGACCAACGAAGACACGCCGCGGGCGATTACGTTGGGCGCGAGCGATCCTGACGGCAATCCGTTGCGTTACATTTACACGCAACCGGCGAACGGCGTGCTCAGCGGTGCCGCGCCGCATCTGCTTTATACGCCCAACGCGAATTTCAACGGAGCCGATAACTTCACCTTCCGCGTGAGCGACGGCAAAGCCGAGAGCGGCAATGCGGTCGTCGCGATCACGGTCAATCAAGTGAACGATCAACCGGTGCTGACCGTACCAGGCCCGCAAACGGTGCGTGAAAACGAGCAGTTGTCCTTCACGATTTCGGTCACCGATGCCGATGTCGGACAAACAGTTACGCTGAATGCGAATAACCTGCCTGCCGGAGCAAACTTCCTGGCGAGCGAGCGCCGCTTTGTGTGGACGCCGAGTTGTACGCAAGCCGGAACTTATACGGTGACGTTTGTCGCCATTGACAACGGCACGCCGGTTCCGTTGAGCGACGTGAAATCCGTCGTGATTACGGTGACCGATCAAAACTGCGCGCCTTCGCTGGTGCTGCCGGCACCGCCGACGGTGAACGAAGGCCAGAACCTGAACTTCACGGTGCGTGCGGTTGATCCCGATCCGGGACAAGTCGTGACGTTGAGTGCGGGCAATCTGCCGTCTGGCTCAACCTTCAACGCGGCGACCGGTGTATTCGACTGGACGCCGAGCTGTACGCAATCGGGCGGTTATCAGGTGACTTTCACGGCCACCGACAACGGCTCGCCGGTGCGCAGCGAAACGCGGCAACTCGCCATCGTCGTCAACAACGTAACCGTGCTGCCGACCTTTACTACGCCTGCGGCGGTAAGCGTGACCGAAGGCCAGCAAGTGCAATTCACTTTGTTGGCAACCGTGGGCTGTCCGAATCAGAACCTTTCGATCAGTGGCGTGAATCTGCCAGTGGGCGCTTCGTTGAGTCCGCCGGCGGTGAGTTCCAATCAGGTCTCGCGGCAATTCACGTGGACGCCGAACTTCGGTCAATCGGGTGAATACGCCCTTGAGTTCTTCGTGCAGGACGGCAACGATCAGAATTCCATCGTGCGGCGCACCGTGCGCATCACGGTGCTGGATTTCAACCGCGATCCTGAATTCATCGTGCCGGGTGTGCGCACGATTCCGGTTGCACAACTGTTCACGTTGGCGTTGACCGCGACCGATCCCGACCCGCAAGTCGTGACGTTGCCGGCGACGGGCTTGCCGGAAGGCGCAACCTTCACCGGCACGCCGGGCAATCCCGCGACGGGCACGTTCGCCTGGACGCCGGCTTTCAATCAGATCGCCAACTTCACCGTGAATTTCATTGCGACTGACAACGGTTCGCCGGCTCGTTCGGTGACGCGCTCGCTGTTGATCGTGGTTAGCGGTGATTGCGACCCGAACCTGACGGTGCCTAATAATCAAACCGTCGTCGAGTTGTTGCCGTTGACCTTCACGGTGCTGGGTTCGCCGAAATGTCCGGGTCAAACCGTGACGCTGGGCGCGAACAATCTGCCGCCGCGCGCTACGTTCAATGCGTCAACTGGCGTATTCGCGTGGACACCGATTCTCGGCGAGGTCGGCACGTATACGGTCAATTTCACTGCGACGGATAACAACAATCCGCCGCGTGTAGTGACCCGCGCCGTGCAAATCAGCGTGACGGGCAATCGCGCGCCGATTGCGACGGCGTTGAGCATCACGCTCGACGAAGACGTGGTGACGCCTGTGGTCTTGCAGGGCACTGACCCTGAAGGCGTGGCAGTCACTTACACCGTCGTGACGCCGCCGCAACACGGTACGCTCAGCGGCACCGCGCCGAACCTGACGTATACGCCGGTGGCGAATTACAACGGCAACGACAGCTTCACCTATCGCGTGAGCGACGGCAGCCTGACCAGCGCTCCGGCGACGGTGACGATCACGGTCAATCCGGTCAACGATCTGCCGGTGGCGAATAATCAAAACATCGCCATCAGCGAAGACGCGGCGGCCAATATCACGTTGGCAGCAACGGATGTGGACGGCGACGCCTTGACCTATTCGATCACGCAACAACCGGTGAACGGTTCGCTCAGCGGCACGCCGCCGAACGTGACCTATACGCCGAATCTGAATTTCTTCGGCACGGATGAATTCCGCTTCCGCGCGAATGACGGCAAGGGCAACAGCAACGAAGCGATCATCAGCATCACGGTCACGCAAGTGAACGATCCGCCTTCGATCAACGTGCCGGGGCCGCAGAATTTCAGCGCCGGTCAAACCGTGACCTTCGCGGTGACAGGCTCTGACGTAGACCAGGGACAAACGCTGACGTTTAGCGCGAATCCGTTACCGTCGGGAGCGGGCTTCAATCAAACCGCCCCCACAGCGGCGCAGTTCTCGTGGACACCGTCTGAAGTGCAAGCCGGTACTTACACGATCAACTTCACCGTCGCCGATAGTGGCGCGCCGCAGTTGACCGCGACCAAGTCGGTGACAATCACGATCAATCCGACGACGACGACGGTTTCGTTTACCGCCCCCAACGAAGTGACGGTGGCGGAAAATCAAAACGTCAGTTTCAACGTGACGGCGGCGGGTGGAACCGTCGGTGCCAGTTGGACGTTGATGGCGAGCAACCTGCCTTCAGGCGCGAGCTTCCCGACGTTGTCAGGCACGGGCGACAACATCACCCAAACGTTCTCGTGGACGCCGGGCTTCACCCAGGCGGGCACGTATGACGTGACCTTCACGGCGACGCGCGGCGCGGGGACGGGCAGCCGTACCGTGCGTGTCAACGTGACGAACGTCTGTCGTCCGCCGGTGATGGCGAATCTGACTTCGCCCATCAGCGTGACGGAAGGCCAGCCGGTAGTGGTGAACATCTCTGCCACTGACCCCGACACGAACGAAACGCTGTCGCTCACGTCGAGCAACCTGCCCGCCGGAGCTACGTTCCCGCCCACCACAGGCACGAACGGCACCGTCTCGCAGCAACTCAACTGGACGCCGGCGTTCAATCAACAGGGAACTTACGTCGTGACGTTCATCGTCTCGGATGACTGTTTGCCGACGCCGCTCACCGACAGCCGTCAATTGACGATTGTGGTGGGTGACGCCAACCGCTTGCCGGTGGCAACCAACCGCACGGGCAATGACCGCGTCACGATGACCGAAGACACCAACGTACCGATCACGTTGAGCGCGACTGATGAAGATGGCGACGTGCTGACTTACACCATCGTGACGCCTCCGGCGCACGGCACGTTCACCGGCACGGCACCGAACCTGACGTTTATGCCAGCGGCGAATTACAACGGCGCTGACTCGTTCACGTTCAAGGCCAATGACGGCAAGGGCGACAGCAATATCGCCACGGTCGAGATCGCCATTGCGGCGGTGTGCGACCCGCCGGTGTTGACCGTGCCGGGCCCGCAAAGCGCCACGCTGACGTTCTCGGCGGATTGCGCCACGCAAACCACCGCGCCGCCCTTGACGTTTGATGTGTCGGCGACCGATCCCGACACGGGCGACTTGATTACGCTCACGGCGCAAAACCTGCCGCCGGGTGCGACCTTCACGCAAACCAACAACACGGGCACTTTCTCGTGGACGCCAAGTGTGTTCACCGAGGCGGGTTCGTTCACCGTGACCTTCCGCGCTACGGATAACTGCTCGACCGTGCAAACGGCTTCGAGTCCGGTGGTCATCAACTTCACGATCCCGGCTTCGCCCTTGCGGTGGGTTACCACTGGCATCGCCAAGGTCGGCACGAACGTGACGTTGTTGCGCGAAGGCTCAAATCTCTATGCCGGTATGATCGGCGGCGGGATTTTCCTGACCAACAACAACGGCCTGACCTGGCCGCGCGTAGATGCGATGGGACTCAACAGCACTGACATTCGCGGGTTCGTTTCCAAGACCGCGACCGTCGGCGCGAACACCGTGACGACCCTGTTTGTCGGAACGGCGGGTGGCGGCGTCTATCGTTCGATCAACAACGGCGTAGACTGGATGCAGGTCAATAATGGCTTGGTGTCAGTCTTCATTCGCACGTTGACCGTCGCCAGCGACGGCACGGTCTTCGCGGGCACGCAGAACGGCGTGTTTTACACGACCAATGACGGCACGAGTTGGACGGCGCTCAACAACGGTTTGGCTGATCAATCCGTCTCGGCGCTTTTCGTCGCCGGGTCGGGAGCGAACGCGCGGCTGTTTGCCGGAACCGATAACGGAGCCGTCTTCTCACTGCTGGTCGCGGATATTTCTTCTGCCGGTGGTGTCTCGTGGGTGGCGACGGGTTCGGGCCTACCGACTTCCGCTGTCACGAACTTCGAGGTGAATACGGCGGGTTCGATGCTTTACGCCAGCTTTAACGGCGCGGGCGTCTATCGTCTAACCCTCGGTGGCACCAGCTTCGGCAGTTGGGAAGGACTCACTTTCGGGCTGCCCAGCAACTTCGTCCGCGATTTGTTGAACGTCGGAAACCGGATTTATGCCGCGACCGACGGTGGCGTAACGCGTTTCGATGACGCGACTTCTATCTGGAGTCCGGTCAACGAGTGCATTCCGTCTCTGCAAATCAACTCGCTGGCGACCAATGCCACCGGTTCAAAACTCTTTGCCGGTTCTACTGACGGGCGCGTTTACATTCGCCCGTTGTAATTCCGACGAATCGCACTTCATCAAAACGCAGGCCGTCTTCTTGGCGAAGGTGGCCTGCGTTTTTCTTTTATTCCTTGAGCTTGTTGGTGAGTGTCACGAATACGTCTTCGAGCGAAGGTTGAATGGCGCGCAGTTCGGGCGCGGCAAAGCCCGAGGCGATAAGCGACTGGCTGACTTGTGCGTCAGTGGTTTTTTCCTCCAGCAACACGTGCAAGGCCTGCCCAAACATCGTCACATCGTGCACGTAAGGCTGTCGCTTGAACCACGCCAGCGCGGTTGAGATTTTGTTGGTATTGATTTCGAGGCGGCGCGTGCCCGAGGGCGAAACTTCGGGCGTCTCTTTCAATTCTTCGGGCGTGCCATAAGCGATGAGGTTCGACAGATAGATATAGCCCACGCGCCCGCAGCGTTCGGCTTCGTCCATGTAATGCGTCGTGACGAAAAACGTCACGCCTTGTGCCGAGAGCGTAAAAAGCAAATCCCACAAATCGCGGCGCGCTACGGGGTCAATGCCAGCCGTGGGTTCGTCGAGGAACATCAAACGCGGTTCGTGAATGAAGGCGCAAGCCAGCGCCAGTCGCTGCTTCCATCCGCCTGACAATTTACCGGCGCGGCGTTCGAGATAAGGTTCGAGATGCGTCAGCGCAATCGCGTCGTCCTTGCGGCGCTTGAGGTATGCGCCGCGCAAGCCATAAACCCCCGCATAAAAATCAATGTTCTCGCTGACGGTCAGGTCTTCATAGAGGCTGAACTTTTGCGACATGTAACCGACGCGCTGGCGAATCTGATCGGTGTCTTTAGCGCAATCGAAACCCAACACTTCACCGCGTCCGGCGGCGGGCAAGAGCAAGCCGCACAACGCCTTGATGAGCGTCGTCTTGCCCGAACCGTTGGGCCCGAGAAAGCCGAAGATTTCGCCTTCTTCAACGCGCAACGAAACCTGATTGACGGCGGTGAATTGCCCGAAACGAATCGTGAGTTGGTCAGTCGTGATGGCAG
>JABFSD010000176.1 GCA_013140935.1 Acidobacteriota bacterium | reverse complement strand
CCTGCAACGCATCCAGAAAAACCAAAGCCTCGACATTCAAATCAGCGAAACCGATTTCCCTCAGGTCAAAGAGGTTGACCTGAAACTGATTGAACTCGGCAAACAACTCAACGCACCGATTGTCACGAACGATTTCAACCTCAACAAAGTCGCACATTTGCGCGGCGTCGCCGTGCTGAACATCAACGAACTCGCCAATGCGCTCAAACCCGTCGTGCTGCCGGGCGAAATCATGCGCGTCTTCGTGTTGAAGGAAGGCAAGGAATACAATCAGGGCGTAGCCTACCTCGATGACGGCACGATGGTCGTGGTAGACAACGCGCGCAAACTCATCGGCAAAAACGTAGACCTCATCGTCACCAGCGTTTTGCAAACTACGGCGGGCAAAATGATTTTCGGGCGCGCCGATGAAAACCAGCGTCCAGATACGCGCGACCCAATCATGCGCGAGCCGCGTGAAGCCGCCCTGCGCGAACCGCGCGATACGCGCGAACGCCCTGCGCGCCAAACGCCCGTGCCCGCACCAGCTTCGGCAGTTGAGTAATCAAGGGTATGCCAAGAAAAGTGAGAGAGTTGATTCAACACTTGAAAGAAGCTGACTTCTATGAAATTCGCGGAGGCGGCAAAGGCTCGCACCGAAAGTTCACGCACGATAAGTACCCTGGTGCTGTAACATTGAGTGGCAAAGACGGCGACGATGCGAAGCCTTATCAGGAAAGGCAAGTCAAAGAAGCTATCGAAGAGGTAAAAGAATGAAAGCAAGTGATCGTTTCCACAAATGGGTTGAATGGAGTGAAGAAGATCAGGCGTATATCGGACGGTGCCCTGACCTCATCACTGGCATACATGGTGACGACCCGGTGAAGCTCTACGAAGAGTTATGCGACGTAGTCGAAGATGTCGTTCGTCACTTTGAAACCACTGGACGCCCGCTGCCTGTGCCACTCACTCGCCCTATGCAAGCAGCAGCCTAACCTCTGTCTGCTTATGAACATCGCCATCATCCCTGCCGCCGGTTCCGGCAAACGGCTCGGCGGGCAAATCGCCAAACAGTTTCTTACCGTCGCGGGCGCTCCGATTTTAATTCATACGTTGCAGCGCTTTGACGAATGCGCAGACATCGGTGCCATCGTCGTCGCCTTGCAGGAAAGCAACATCGAAGCCTTCGGCGCACAGCTTCCTGCTTATCAATTCGCCAAACCAATTCGACTCGTGGCAGGCGGCGCAGAACGCAGCGACTCGATTCTCAACGCGCTCGAAGCCGCACGCGAATGGCAGCCTGCGTTAGTCGCCGTACACGACGCCGTGCGCCCCTTCGTCACGCCCGCGCAAATTTCTGCTGTGCTGGCGAAAGCCGCCGAAGTCGGCGCGGCCATTCTCGCGCAAGCCTCAACCGACACGATCAAGGAAGTCGAAAACGGCTTGATCGTGGCGACGCTGGATCGCCGCCGTATTTATCGTGCCCAAACGCCGCAGGCTTTTCGTTATGAATTGCTGATGAAAGCCAACAAGCAAGCTCGTGCCGTAAATCTTTCGTCCGCGTTCGCCACGGACGACGCGCTGTTGGCCGAACGGTTAGGCCATCCCGTTGCCATCGTCGAAGGCTCGCCGAACAACATCAAAATCACTACGCAGGAAGATTTAGCCGTAGCCGAAAAACTTTTTGAGCAAATGGAACAATCTCCCATCTCCCATCTCCCATCTCCCATCCGTGTCGGATTAGGCAACGACATCCATCGATTAGTCGAAGGACGAAAACTGATTTTGGGCGGCGTAGAAATTCCCTTTGAGAAAGGCTTGCTCGGACATTCCGACGCTGACGCGTTGAGCCACGCGATTACGGATGCCATTTTGGGCGCGGCGGGCTTGGGCGACATCGGTCAACATTTCTCTGATAAAGACCCGCGTTGGAAGGATGCCGACAGCTTGTTGTTTTTGCGTGAAGCTCAGGCGATGGTGCAAGCGCGTGGTTACGCGATTGGCAACATTGACGCGACGATCATCGCTGAGAAACCGAAGATGATGCCGCACATGGCTGCGATGCGTGCGCAACTGTGCGCGACACTCAATCTCGACGAAGCGCAAATCAACCTCAAAGCCAAGACCAATGAAAAACTCGACGCCGTCGGACGCGGTGAAGCCATTGCAACGCACTCGGTCGTACTGCTCAATCGAATCAATTTGTGATTTTTATCGAAGCTCTTTCACCAGTCGTTGAATTTGCTTGAACTCATCCGTCCCCGCTGCGCCGCACAATTCAAACACCGCCATTTCCACCGAAGACATTACCGCACCGTGACTCGTCATTTTCTGCAGAGCTACGTCGCGGTTCTGCGGCAGGCGCGCGGCAATGGCGTCACTGGCAAGCTGGACCTGATAACCGAGCCGCAACAAGTCGTGTACGGTTTGGCTGACGCAGATGTGGGCTTCGATGCCGCAAACGATGACTTGCTCGGCGTGACGTTCGCGCAGTTGCGTGTCGAATTCCTGTACGCCACAGGCCGAGAACGTGAGCTTTTCAAGCGGCGTTAAATCTTCCGGCAAGTGTGCAGCAATTTCGGCGACGGTGTGACCGAGACCTTTGGGATATTGCTCGGTGACGAGAATGGGGACGTTGAGCGTGCGGCAGGCTTGTACGAGCACGGCGATGCGCTGGGCGTAGTCAGCGAAGCCTTCGATCATTGGGCGGAAGGCTTCCTGCATATCAATGACAGCGAGCGCGGCGCGGCGTGGGTTCAGAATGGATGGATGTTTCATCGGATTTGCTGCTGCTGAAATCAATATCCTCGGTTGGCAAAGCCCGTAGACCGCGAATGACGCGGATCGGCGCGGATTTTTTTCAGATGATCCGCGAAAATCCGCTGCATCCGCGTCAGTCGCGGTCTACGGGCCTTGCTTGTTGTTCCTTCGATGAGTACACGAAGCCTTCAATTCGTACGCGGCGGTTGCGGCGGCGTGATGCGTTGTGTTTCTTGCGGGTCGCTCGTCACCCACGCCGTCCACCACAAATCGCGCAGCATTTGCGCGCCATTCGCCAGTCGTTCGCTTACGAATTTTTTGTGCTCGGCGGAAGTCGTCTTGTCATTGAACGCTTGTTGTTTATCCAAAATGTAAAGCGGCTCGACCAGCTTGTTCGAATCACGAATGTGTTGCCAGATGGCTTCGCGGGCGTTGTCGTATACGCGCGGCTTGGCGGCAATGAGCGGAGCAAAATCAGCAAGACCAATATGCGTTTGCACGTATTGTTCTTCAAAACGGTAATGAATGCCCTGATTCGGTTCGCGCGTGAAGACCGCATAACCTTTCGGGTTCTCGCCCGACCAGCCGTTGTAATGAATGGTCGTGTGATGCGGGTTGGCCGCGTCGGTCACGTAATGCCCCAGAACGCCTGCGTCGTTGATGATGCGCTCTTCGATCCAGCGGCGTTTGCGTCCGTCCTTTTCGTTGCGCCACAAGCGAAACTCGATGCGCAAGGTCTGAAAGAGTTCGAGCATCTTGTAAGGCGCAAAGCCTACGTTGACGGGCTTGCGTCCGGCTTTGTTAAGTTCGAGCGTGAAGTCATAACGATTGAGCGCCTTCATCGCTTCGGTGGGAACCCATTCGAGGTCTACGAAATGATCGGGCGCGGCGGCGCTGTCGGTGCCGCGATCAATGTTCGATTCGTCGCGCGAACGCCAGCGGTCAGGTTCGGGGTTGAGATAGGCCAGTTGGTCTTTGGCATTGCGAAAGAACTTCGGCATCTCGTTGGGCAAGGTCAACGCCGCGGCGCGGCCTGAAAGTTCGTGTCCGACGGCTCCCCAGGCGTTGGTGCGCGCGGGCGCGTAAGCCAATGCGGCGCATAAAACCACAACGAATAACATGCCAAGTTTGCCGTGCGAGATTCTTGATTTGGAATCCATGTAACCTTCCAGAACAAGCCATCCTCCCACGAAGCCACACGAAGAAGACACGAAGTAACGTCACCAATCTTCGTGTCTTCTTCGTGTGGCTTCGTGGGAGGATGGCTTTTGAGTTTAAGAGCGTTTACTTCTGCGGCGGCAGTTCGACGCGATAAAGCTGTTTGCCCGTCAGGTCGTGCAAGCTCACCGCCATTGCCGCTGTCTTGCCGTCAATTTTGACTGCGCCAAAAAATTGCAATCCGTCTTTCGGCGAACGGTTCGGTTTCATCCCTGTTGGAATGCCGGTAAATTTTAGTTGCGGCCCAAACGTATCGTCCAACGCGCCCGGCCCAAACGTACCCGCATTCAGCGGCCCGGCGACGAATTCCCAAAATGGCGTGAAGTCGGTAAAGCGCGCTTTCGCCGGGTCGTAATAATGCGCGGCGCAATAGTGTACGTCGGCGGTGAACCAGACTACGTTTTTGATTTTGCGCTGTTTGATGAAACGCAACAACTCGGCGATTTCGAGTTCGCGCCCCAACGCCGCGCCGTTGCCGTTGGCAACAGCCTCAAAATTTTCGCGGCCATCTCGAATAATCAAGCCAAGTGGCATATCGCTCGCCATCACCTTCCACACGGCTTTTGAATTTAACAGCCGTTGCTTGATCCAGTTCATTTGCGCCGTGCCGAGAAAGGCCGTCGCATCGCTCATCGTCGTTTGGTCGTTCGGCGAATTGACGCCGCGATAGCTGCGCTCGTCAAGCATCAGCACATCGAGCAGCGGGCCGTAATTGTATGCGCGATAAACCCGCTCAGGGTCGTTCACGTCGAAGCGCAGCGGCGTGTAATCCATAAACGCCCGTCGGCCACGCGCGGCCAGCAGGTCAATGCTTTTCTCGGTGTATTTCGGATCGTCAAGAATCTGTGACGGAAACCAGTTGTTGCGGACTTCGTGATCGTCCCATTGCGCGAGCATCGGCACTTCGGCGTTAAAGCGACGGAAGTTTTCATCCATCAGGTTGTAACGATGCGCGCCGCGAAATTCATCAAGTGTCTCAGCTACCTTCGATTTCTCAGGCGTCGTCAGATTTTTCCAGAGCGTACCGTCATCGAGTTTCACTTCGGCTACGACGGGGTTGTCGGCATAAATCGTATCGCCCGAATGAAGGAAAAAATCAGGCTGCACGCGCCGCATCGCTTCATAAATTTTCATCCCGCCGAATTCGGGATTGATGCCCCAGCCTTGCCCGACGACGTCGCCGCCCCACACGAAAGATACGTCGCGGCGCGCGTTGCCGGGCGTGGCGAAACTGCCCGTGACAGGTTCGCTCACCACACGATGATCGCTCAGGCTCTGAAAACTGACGCGGTAAAAGATACGCTGCCCAGCAGGCAAATCGTTGAGATCAACGCGCGCCGTGAAATCAGATGGTTCGATTGCGGCTGTGCCTACGATGCGTTGCGGGTTGGTGAACGATTCAGTCGTGGCGTATTCGACGATCATTCGTGACGGACGATCGGCGCGGCTCCAGACGATGGCGCGGTTGGCGGTTACGTCGCCGCTTTGTACGCCGCAAGGTAATTGCGGACGTTGCGCGATTGAGCGAATGAAAGCAGGCGCAGTGGAACCTGACAGCAGTAAAGCGCTGCTTGCCTGACCGGCGTGTGAAAGAAAAGTGCGACGTTTCATGAGATTTCCGATTCAGTTGTGGTCGCGGCGTTTTGGCGCTTTCGACCTGCTCTTGCGTGATGATGCAGGCTCTGACGGTTCGGGTAAAAGCCAGCCAGCCACTTCTTGCAATACCTGTTCAAATTTAGGTTCCAGTGAGGAAAGCAATTTACGCCCGTCGTGTTTATGATGCGGGAAGCCGGGCAGTTGCGGATGGTGCGGCGCATTGTCATAGCGAAAGACGGCTTTCCCTTCTCGCACATATTGGTAGCGATAAGCACGTTTCACTGGACGGGCGTTTACGATGACGACTCGCTCCCGAAACTCGAGCCGCGAACCGTCGCTGAAATAGAGCGTGCCTTCGATGATGCCGCGCCGATAATCAAATTGCTCCAAATCGAGTTCGGCATTGATTGCCGGGCTAAGGTCAATCAGTCGGCTGACGAAATCAATATACTGTTGCAGATCGCGCATGGCGGTTTATTTCAAGCGGCGGCTTGTTGGAAATGGTCTTGCAGCAGCGCGTGGTAATCGTCAAATGCGTCTGCCCAACGCATCACCTCATTACCGTCGCCCATCTTGCCGTCGCGGTACCGCGCATAAAACTCAACCGTACTCATACCGAATTGCGCTTCATACTGGTTCATCGTTTGAATCAATGCGTTGAGGCTTTCGTTGACGTTGACCCTTTGCGCTAAGTCAGCGATGAGGTTGCGCCGCTCGTCGAGCGTCGTCTGATCAAAGCGAATTTTAACTTTAGCCATAGCTGTTCATCCTTTGCTGTTACGGTTATGCGGCTTGCGCACACTAACGCAACCCGGCGGCATGCGTAAAGAATTAACACGCTCTTTCATTGCCTCTGTAACGGCCAAACCACTGGCACAAGCAACATCGCCACAATAAAAATCAAAACGGTCAGCAACGCGCCGACCTTGAAAAAGTCCATAAACTTATAACGCCCCGGCCCATAAACCAGCACGCACGAAGGTTCGAGCGGCGTGAGATAAGAGCAACTGGCGGCGATGGCGATCATCATCGCAAACGTGCGCGGATTGAGTTGCAGCGCATTCGCCGTCTGCAATGCGACGGGCAATAAAACCAACGCCGCCGCTTGATTCGACATCGGTTGCGTCAGCACCACCGTCAAAAGAAAGAACGCGCCCAGCACCGCCGTCGGGCCGTAACCGCCCGCTACTCCGACGATTTTTTGCGCTAGAAAATTGGCTGCGCCGCTTTGTTCCATCGCCGCGCCGAAAGCGATCATCGCGCCGATCAACACAATAATACGCCATTCGATGGCGCGATAAGCTTCTTCCGGCGTGATGGCGCGAATGCTCATCATCAGAAACGCGCCGATGACCGCCGCTGAGGCAAAGGGCAAAATTTTGAAAGTGCCCAATGCAATC
>JABFSD010000548.1 GCA_013140935.1 Acidobacteriota bacterium | reverse complement strand
AATGATTACGTCAGATGCAGTCATTGCTATCGCCCTCCTGTTTTCAGCTTGAAATAGATACCGACGGCCAAAATCGAAGGCACCCAGATACCGACAAAGATGCCCGCCTGTTTGTCAGGGGTTCCTAAAAATCCGAACCACAAGCTGATAGAAAACAAAAAAGATGCGAAAGCCGATCCCAGAATAAATAAGTCAGATTTTTTCAACATTGCCTTTTACCGAGATAAGCCATTCCCGCAAGCGAGAATAATTTGATAAGGAAAGATTTGTAGCGGACGCAGCCCCAGAATTGTCGAAGTCAGCCCTGCCGAATCGCCAGTCCCAAGCGCTGCAACGGTTCTGCCCGCAATCCGAAACTTAAGTTGTGAGCCGCAAGCGTGCAGCCCCGTTTGCAGGTGATTTAGCAACTTCGTCCGCTGGCGACGAGCCGGACGCTGTTTGAACAGCGCCCAACCCGCACGAAGATTCGGCAATTCGATGTTGATACCTACGCCATCATCGGTTTGAACCAAAAAATCGTGTCCCTCCATCGAGACCGCCAGTTGGGCATGAATTTCCAGCGTGTTAGCAAACTGGTTCATGCTTTTCCCGTGTCGCGCGCGCGCAATTTCATAATGCCGTTGATCTTCCATTTCGCGTGTTGGGCCTGCGCGCTGGCACCGCTCGGCACCATGACTTCGAGGTTCTCGAATTCGTAAGTGATTTCGGCTCCGCGTCCGGTTAATTTGTCGTAAAGCGAAATGGCCAATTCAGGCCAAGTGGTTGTGTCTTCATTTTTCTCGTTCATTTTAGTCTCCGCAAAAAAAGTTGTTGTTCTTGCAAACTGCGCGCAAGCAGCTCGCGTGATGGTTAATGGGTGGTTCAGCTAACCTTGCCGTCTCGCATAGCTGCCGCTGCGATGCCCCGCAACATGCCTGCGAAGATAAATTGGTGCAGTGGATAAAGGGCGTACCAATAGAGCAATCCAGGTAACCCAACCGGGTCAAAAAATGCGGTCTGCCGGATGAAGGAGGCTTCCTTGTCGCCCTGTACTTCAAACTCGAGCCAGGCGCGACCCGGTACCTTCATTTCCGCCGACAGGCGTAAGCGCCGTTCCGGTTCAAAGGCTTCGACGCGCCAAAAGTCCAGGGCCGAACCGACCTTGGGTGATTCAGGATCGCTGCGACCGCGCCGCATTCCTACGCCGCCGACCAACAGATCAAGCCAGCCGCGCAGTTGCCAAAGCCAGTCGCCGTAATACCAGCCGGTTTTTCCGCCAATACGGCGAACCGGCGCAAAGGCTTCTGCGGGAGGGCACTTAACGCAGGTGATGCGTGAATCAATGATGCGTGCGCCAAACCTCACGCCCCCCCAACCGCGCTGACGGCCCGCCGAAGAAAGAGCGTCAGACCAGCGCGTCTGCACCAGTTCTTTGTCTTCATTGAGAGTGGCTCTGGCAATCGCCTCGCGAAAACCGCGCGGACGCACTTTGAAAAAATGAAGCGCCGATTGATCTTTCAAGACCGTCGGATGGCGCAGGCTCTCGATCAGTTTTTGACCTACGCGCGCATAGAGCGGCGTAACAAAGCCTAGCCACAGACTGGACAGGCGCGGCGTGAGTACTGGCACAGGAATGATAAAGCGACGCAATCCGCGCTGCTGCGCATATTCCTGCATGATCTCGCCGTAAGAGGCTTGTTCAGCCCCACCGATTTCGAAGGTCTGAGTTAGACCGGCAGGTAATTCCAAGGCTTCAGCGAGATAAGCTAATAAATCTTCAATGGCGATAGGTTGAGCGGGCGTCGCCACCCAACGAGGCGCGATCATGATTGGCAATCGCTCGACCAAAGCCCGAATCATTTCAAAGGAGAGGCTGCCAGAGCCGATGACAATCGAAGCCCGGAACTCAATGACAGGAACTCTGGATTCCCGCAAAATCCGACCGACTTCATGGCGGCTGCGAAGATGCGCTGAAAGCTCGTCTTCACTCTCACCCAGCCCTCCCAAGTAAATGATTTTCTGCACGCCTGCGGCGCGTGCCGCATTGGCGAAATTTTGTGCTGCTTGTCGGTCTTCGATTTCAAAATCTCCGACCGAACCCATCGAATGCACCAAGTAATAGGCCGTATGAACGCCTCGCAACGCCACGCTCAAGCTGGCTGAGTCTAGTACGTCGCCCGCGACGACTTCTGTATCCGCCGCTGCTTTGGAACTAAGCGTCGCCGGGTTCCGCGCCAAACATCGCAACCGCTGTCCGCCACGCTCCAGGTTTTGCAACAGTCGTCCGCCGACATAGCCCGTGGCTCCCGTGAGCAGAATGAGTGGGCGTTCGTCGCGCGTATTTTCAGTTGAGTTAGACATTGGTTTTCTCAATGGGATTGGGTATCAGTTTGTCCCAAGCTGCCCTTTGGGCGTACGCCAGCGCCACGCGACCACCGCATTCAGTTCGCGGATAAAAAGCTCGTCTCCGGCAATCGCCAGATGCGCCCATGTTTCTTCTTCACTGACCTGTTTTTCTGAGAGCAATTCGAACTCTTTGGGATTGGCTTTGATGAGCAATAACACGCCGCGTTCGTCGAGGGCGAGAATGCGGTCGCGTTGCGCCACCAGACTGGCGTATTTGCCGAAAGGCTTAGAAGTCCAGGTGCGTTCGCCGGTTTGCAAATTGATGCAAGTGAAACGTTGATTGCCCATGTGCAGATAAGCGTGCCCGTCAATCATCACCGGCGTAGACATATAGCCTTGAGCGTTGTTTTCCCACGCTTGACTGACCGTGAACTCCGCCGCGCCTTTGTTGATACGATAAAGCCACGATTTGTTTTGATAGCTGCTGGTAAAGATCGTGTCGCCGAATACGACCGGCGTGAGAATATTCATCCCGCGAAAGGAAGGCACGTTTTGAATCCACAATTGCTTGCCCGTTTCAGGGTCGAGTCCGGCAAGTTGTTCGCGCGTTTGCACCAGCAACTGCTTTCGTCCTGCCACTGTCGCCAACACAGGCGAAGAGAATGCACCGCCGCTCATCATGCCGCCCTGATCGTTGTTCAAGGCGCGCCACAACACTTTGCCCGTGCGTTTGTCGAGCTTCACCGCCGCATTGCCCGCTTGGATATAAAGCGCGTTGCCATCCAGCAACGGCGAACAAACCAGTCCGAATTCCGGCAGCGAGGTGCTGAACTCTTTGGTGAAATCTAAGCGCCACTGTTCTTTGCCGGTTTTGGCTTCGAGGCTGACCAGCACGTCGCGCATACCAGCGACGTACAAACTTTTTCCGTCAAACGCGGGCGTCGCGCGAATCCAATCGCCGCTGCGTTTGGCAAAAAAGGGAACACTGATCGCGCCCGGCCATTCGACCTTCCACAACTCTTTGCCCGTCGCGCGCGACAGCGCCCGCACGATCTCAGTTGATTTATCTTTGGTTTCAGTGACGAAAACGACTTCGGCAGAAACGATAGGCCCCGAATAGCTCGGCGCTAACGGTATGCGCCAGGTTTGTTCGAGATAGTTATCCGTCAGGCGGTCAGGCCACGCCGCGCCAGTGATTTGTCCGTCACGATTAGGGCCGCGCCATTGGCTCCATTCCTGTTTACTCTCAAGGCCGAACGCTGCCGCTTCTCTGCCTGCCAGATAGACTGCGATAGCCAAAGCTACCAATTGAACGATACGGAACATGAATTCTCCTGGTGACGCTCAATGCGGCGTCGTGGTTAAGTCAATTCAAGCAGTAACTGCGCAGACGGCAAGTTTGTAAAGGGTCGGGAATGCGGTGCAGGTTCCTACGCCACCACCGGCTTTCTTTGGGCCGCCCCTCTACGCGCTTGCCGTCTGCTTCTAGTTCAGGGGAAAACGTTATTTGGGCAGGATCACGCTATCAATCACGTGAATTACACCGTTGTCGGTCTCAATGTCAGTCTTGATCACATTCGCGCCGTCCACCTTGACGCCGTTGATAGTGGAGATCGTCACGCTCTGGCCGTTCACCGTCTTCGCCGAAGCGAGTTTGATGACGTCAGCAGCCATGAACTTTCCTGCCAATACGTGATAGGTCAGCACTTCCTTGAGCTTGGGAATGTCATTGAGCAAACCCTCGACTGTGCCCGCTGGCAGTTTGGCAAACGCCTCATCTGTTGGTGCCAGCACCGTGAACGGTCCCGGCCCTGAGAGGGTCTCAACCAATTCAGCAGCTTTCACTGCGGCCACTAAAGTATTGAATGTGCCTGCGGCCACTGCGGTTTCTACGATATTCGCCATTATTGAATCTCCTTCTCGACTTCTTATTTCGTGTTACGGACAGCCCATCTAGCGCTGGCCTTTGCACGGTCGTGATTGGCAGCGTTACTTCGGTAAAATGACGCTATCAATCACATGGATCACACCATTGCTGGTCTTGATGTCAGTTTTGACAACATTGGCGTTGTCCACCATCACCTTGCCGTCTTTGACCATGATCTTGACCGAAGAGCCTTGCACGGTTTTCGCCGTCTTGAGCTTAACCACATCCTTCGCCATCACATTGCCCGCCACGACGTGATAAAGCAGAATTTTGGTCAGCTTTTCTTTGTCCTTGAGCAGGGCTTCGACCGTGCCCGCAGGCAGTTTGGCGAAGGCTTCGTCGGTGGGCGCAAACACTGTGAACGGCCCTTTGCCTTTCAACGTTTCGATCAAGCCAGCCGCCCCCAGCGCAGCCGCCAGCGTTTTGAAACTGCCCGCTGCGACAGCGGTGTCAACAATGTCTTTCTGTTCATGCTGACCCGTTGCGCTTGCCGACGCTGCGGTCATTCCCAACGCGGCAATTCCCACTAACAGCAAACTTGTGATTTTCTTCTTAAAGTTCATTTGAATTTTTCTCCCGATTAGATTGTTTCTTGTCTTTAGGAAGTTAATCTGCGGCCGCTTAATGATTGCCTGCGAAAATCATCTCCCTCCTTCAACGTGTTTGAATATAGCGGACAGGATTTGCGTTGTCAAGTCTTTGTCTAGGATAAATGCTAAATATTTTTACTTTTACATTGGACATTGACTCGACAAGTGAAGAGGCTTATGCTTTTTAGCAGGAGAGTACGTTAATAAATGAAGACTATGTTGTATCCAATCCGCGCCGTTGCCAAACAAACGGGCATCAGCATTGACACGCTGCGCGCCTGGGAAAAGCGCTATCAAGTGGTCGCCCCGCAGCGTGACGAACGCGGGCGGCTCTATACCGAAGCTGACGTGCAGCGACTAAGCCTATTAAACGAGGCGGTGGAAAAAGGACACGCGATTGGCCGGGTGGCACCCCTCAGCAACGAAGAACTGCAAGCGCTCATCGCTGTACCAGAAGTCCCAAAGACTCTGGCTAATGAGTTCGCCCAGTTGCCGACAATACGGGCGGCAGGGCCAGTCGTTGCATCACGCCCTGCGCCCAGAGCTGTGATGGAAGCCATCGAACATTTGGATTATGCCGTGGCGGAACGCGAACTCGCGCTATTGGCCGCAGTCCTGCCGCCGCGCGAATTGGTTCACAGTGTTGCGTTGCCCTTGATGCGGCAAGTCGGCGAAGCATGGCACGAGGGTAGGCTAGGCATCGCGCAAGAACACATGACGTCGGCTTTGTTGCGCAATGTCTTGGGTGCTTTGATTCCATTGCATCGCCGGGCTGCTCCGACCAGCAAGCTGCTGTTTGCCACGCCTAGCGGCGAGCATCACGAATTCGGAATTCTGGTTTCGGCCATGTTAGCGGCGGGCGTAGGTTTGGGCGTCGTCTATCTGGGGGCCAATCTGCCGGGTGATGAAATTGTCGCGGCAGCACAAAAGACCGCGCCGCAAGCCGTAGTGCTGGGCTTTGTGGGTGCCAATGGTGGGATTGGCTTGGCTGAATTACAGAAGGCTGCGCACAAGCTGCCCGCGCAAATCGAATTGTGGGTTGGCGGAGCGCAAACCGCCGCCGTGGCGCAAGAGGTTCGCAAGGTGCGCGCGCTGGTGATCGAAGACTTTCACATGCTGGAACAGCATCTCGTCCGTTTGGGCGCGCGGTTTTGACCCTCATACTTACTCGTCATCGGTCTCATTCAACTTAGCCATCTTTCGTTTCAAGCATTCTCTTTCCCCTTGACAATCTACAGGGAGGCGCGCTATCTCTCTTGTAGGAAATCTGGAGGAAGCAATGGCAAAAACCAAGTCTGACTTATTGCAGGGCACGCTCGACCTGCTCATCTTAAAAACGCTCGCGCTCGCGCCGATGCACGGTTGGGGCATCACGCAACGCATTCAGCAAATGTCGCAGGACGTGTTGCAGGTCAACCAGGGTTCGCTCTATCCCGCGTTGGTGCGGCTCGAACAGCAAGGCTGGATCGAAGCCGAATGGGGCACGTCTGACAACAACCGGCAAGCCAAGTATTACTCGCTGACCCGCGCCGGGCGTAAGCAACTCAAAGAAGAACAGGAAAACTGGAAGCGGCTTTCGACCGCGATTGAACTGGTGTTGCAAACCAATTAAACGAGAGGCTGAAGGAGAAAACGTGATGTGGCAACGAATGCTGAAACGCGCGTTGGCTTTATTTCAACGCGACCGCTTTGAGCGCGAGATGAACGCTGAGATGCAGTTTCATCTCGAGTGCGCGACCGAAGAAAACCTCAAACGCGGCATGACGCAAGACGAAGCACGCCGCGCGGCGCGGTTGAGTTTTGGCGGCGTCGAACAAGTGAAAGAACAATACCGCGACGTGAGCCGCTGGCGTTGGCTCGAATCCTTTTGGCGTGATGTGAAATTCGGAACACACAGCCTGAGACGCGCGCCGGGTTTTACACTGGTTGCCGTGTTGACGCTGGCGTTGGGCATCGGCGCTACGACGACGATTTTCAGCGTCGTTTATGCAGTGCTGCTGCGTCCGCTGCCTTATCCGAATGCCGAACGAATTGTCGCGGTGGGTTCGCTTAACCCTCAAGCCAAAGACGACGGCGCGAAGCCGAGTTTCAATGCGCCGGCTGACTTCCGTGA
>JABFSD010000222.1 GCA_013140935.1 Acidobacteriota bacterium | reverse complement strand
CGCCAAAGCCATCGAAGCCTTCACCGATGCCGGCCAGGCTTGGGGCGCAGCTACGAATATCGGCGCGATCCCAATTGCCGCCGAACCCGGCGCTACCTTGATGAAAAAGTATTCGATCAAGCCTGCCGTCAACGCGCTGGGACAGGAAGACCGCCTATTGCTCGACGCCGCACTGACTGCCATCTGGACTGTCGCTAACAAGGAGCTTGATGTGGTCGCGCCGCTGCTGAAACTGAATCCGTAATTGCAAGAAGCCGGACTCGGCGAAACCAATCCGCCCAAGCTCTCGAAGGTGCCATCGAAGAACGCTGCTCCTACCTCATCCATCTCGGCACCGAACCGATTTTTGATGGACTGCGCACCGACGCACGCTTCGGCGAGTTGTTGCGAACCATCGGCTTGCCCGCGTGAATCGGCGCTCGCCATTCACGATGAGCCGGGTATAATTCCCACGCTCCGAACACAAAGACAGTGCGAATCAGGCAAACGCCGCAAAGAGGCGCTATCAAAACAGATGAAACGGAATTCGATGCGCTGCTACGAGGAGGGACTTTTATGATCGCAAATGTACAAGAGCTTTATCAGCAGACGGTGCGCCCGCTTCCTACGGCGGAGCGCTTGACGCTGGCCGCCTTGATCCTTAATGACCTCAATGACCTTTCGCAAAGCGGGCCAGTGGAACCGCCGCCGCGCCACGGCGACATCCGAAAATTTTTTGGCGAATGGAAAGACGGCCCGGCCAACGGTTCAGACAACGAACAGATTGACCGCGACCTGGCGCGCGCTTACGCCTGCGAAGCTGAGTGAGGCACTATGTTGATAGACACTTCGGGCTTCTTTGCCTTGCACAGTGAAAAAGATCAGCACCATGCCGCCGCTACTCGGTCGTTTGAACAGGCGCGGTAGCGCGTGACGACGAGTTACGTGCTGGCGGAATACGTTGCGTTGGCCTTGATTCGTGGCTTGCCTCGGCCCGACGTGTTGGCGTTCAGCGAAGAGGTTTTGTTCGACCAGACGCTGGAAATTATCTGGGTCAATCGGCAACAGCACCTTCAGGCGGTTGAACTTCTCCGGCAACGCCCCGATAAAACCTATTCCTTGTGCGACGCGGTCAGCTTCCTCCTGATGCGCGAGCGGCGCATCAATGACGCGCTAACCACAGACAAACACTTCGTGCAGGAAGGATTTGCGCGGCTGCTTGAGCCGTAAGCCATTCCATATCCATCGCGGCACTGAACCGATTTTTGATGGACTGCGCACCGACGCACGCTTCGGCGAGTTATTGCGGAGTATTGGATTGCCAGCTTGAAGTTGTTGGTAGAGCGGATAGCTTGAGCGTCGCTGCTTAACGAAGGGTTGGCTGCGTGAGGTGGTCACGTTTTGGAAGGACATTCTCATTTACATATAAAACCGATAGTAAGGTTCAATGTGATCGTCCTTGCCGAGATACTTTAGGATGTTTCCCACCTGTCTCGATGCACGTAAGGTAATTGGTTGGCTGCCGTCGAATTGAGTGTTATTCCAATTCATTTTGGTCAGCGCGAGTATTTCTTCAGCGATTGCAATTGGAGTCGAAGACACTTTGTCACAACGGAATCCTAAAGGACGTGGAACATACAGACCTGGATAAGCTGAAAAGAAATCCACACTTCCTTTCGTATAAAGGATGAACATGTCTCCGCCTGTGTCGAAGAATGTTCCTCGTAATGGTGGATAACGGTTGCCGCGAAATAGCCGTGTATAAGCCTTTGTGAGGCTAACAAAGTCGGCCTGTTCTGGGTCTATTGAAAACTCCTTCATGGCTTTCTCGAAACCTATAATCTCGTCAGCGTTATGAACAGAGCTTTTGTGGATGACAACTCTGGCTGGAAAGTTTTTGTGTTCGCGGTGGTAGTTTTCTAAGGATTGCCTGAGCAGCTTGCAAGCCTCCTCCTCAGATAGGTGAATTTGTTTATCCGTATCAGAAATATGAGCGACGCCTCCCCTCACGATTACTCCTTCCCCTCGCTCATTAAACACTTGGGCGCAACTCGTTAATGTTCGGGAACCATCAAGAGACTTATAAAAACTCACACCAACAAAACACGTATCCAACTCCGAAGATTCTCTGACCAGTCGCCAAGGGATGCCGCCTGCTTTGTAGTAAATTGCGGTGTATAGATTCCAAGCGCGTGTCGCTTCATCCTGAAGCTGCCTCACCTTACCAGCAGGATGCTTTTGTTTGAGGCGCTTTCTTTCGTCGTATGTACCAGGACGAATAATTTGAGTCGGCTTCCTAAGCCTCATGGCTTTAGCCTTGAGGTAATCGTGCAAAACGAATTTTAGTGAAATTGGCTGTGCGCCTGTTTCATCAGGGTCGTCTTGTCTCTCGGAATCAGTTATATCTCCCAGCTCATCTTGGTCGAGGTACTCGACCAAAACAAAAGGGAAGGCACATACCAAAACATCCGCCGAAGTCTTTTGTACCAAGTCTTCCATCTCATCTAAGAATAGTTTTGCTATTTCTTGAAGCACCTCATCGCTTTTTGGCTTTTGACATAACTCTTCGAACCGGCGCTGGGGAATTGAGCGTTGAAGTTGTTGATCCAAAATAAATCCGGCATTTAAGCTCGCACCTTCACCGAAGCCTGGAAACTGGGGAAACAGATTGGGTCGCTTGCTTGATTTTGCGGCAATACCTGACTGGCATTTCTCAAGCCATTTCGTTAAGCCTTCAATGGTTTCTTTTGTGCCTACAATTCCAAGTCGAATATTCTTGGGAGCCACCAGTTGGTCAAAATCCAAAGGGCAGTAGTTCATCAAGCCGAACCTAATGTCGATATGCCTTGCTAAGCCAAACTCAAGTTCGGGTTCGTGTAGGAAATCAGTTTTCATGACCACAATAAATCGATTTGGTTTTCTTCTGAATTGATACTTTCTGCATCATCGGAATCTTCTGCTTGATACCATTCATTGTCAGCAATGCCAGTGTCAATCTCCACTGTTGCTAAATCCCCAAAGCTCAGAAAAGGATATTCGGAGTGAAAAAGGCTTGGCCTACACAAAAACTCTGACCACATTAGCAACTGACCAAGAACGGCGGGGTTTCTATCAAGCCGTTTAATACCTTGTAAGTGGGATTCCCGAAATTTATCCAAGTTATACCCATCCGAAGTGAAGTGGTAAGTTGGGGTTATCTCTAGGTACCACTCACCGTCAAGGCGTATGAAGAAACCCTTAAATGCGGCATGCCGGTAATATGCAATTTGGGTCTTATCGCTTTTTTTTCCGTATTTTTTGAAGACCTCTCTGGGTACTCGTTTCTTCAGGCTTTGGTAGTGAACTCGTCGTGTTGTGAAGTCTTTGGTTGCGGGAAAATAGAAATACTCCTGTTCACGGTGGTATCTCAAATCAAGAAGATCGGTTTTCTCTTTGAGTGATTGGTTAAGAAGCCTGACAAATTGACGTTTGGTTTCCTCGTCATTGCTTTCAGCCCATATTTTTGAGTCGAATCGTTCAAGTGTCCCTAGCTCACATACTTCGTTGAATGGAGTTGATTCGAGGTTTTGAAAGGAAACGATTCGTTTGTTTGTCATCATCCACTCTGGCCCTGCCTTCGCTCCGATAGATTGGAAAAATGACCAGATTTCTCCAGGCTTTCGAAACGTCGTCTCGGCAACAAACACCGACGGGGAATAAGAAGAAACCTTTAGCAGGTTGGTGTAGAGCAATTCGGATTTTGGGAGCGGTGAAAAATAAATGCCTGAATCTTTTGGGACAGCTAAGTCCCTTAAGACGTTTGCGGCAGCTTTGTCGAATCGGTGCCGATGTTTATCAAAAATGACTTTCCGTGTTTTACGAACGGCGGGATTCCCAAAGTATTCTTTTACGGAAATCCAATAGGCCTCGTTATCGGCAGGGCGACAAACGATTAAGATTACAGGCGTGTTTCCACGCATCCAGTAGTCAAGGTCTTTCTGTTGGCACAAGTACTCGAACGAATTTGGAGTTTCAGATTGGAATGGGTTGGTCGTGCTTTTTATCTGAACTTTGACGATGGCATTTGTGGCTTCATGTGTCACCGGATCGCAAATTTCAATCTCACCATCAATCCCTGCGTCAAAAATTGGCGTTGGTCGCCAAGCGTAACTCATTTCAAGCGTGACTCGCTCGACAAGGTTGACGCCTTGTTGGCCGATGATGCTTTGGGGGGCTATTTTTTTCATTTTATCCAGTAGCCATGTTCTGCCTTATGAAGGCAAAACGATGGATCAGTTTATCATGCTTCTCAAAATAGCTTTCGGCGTCAACTGTTGGTTCAAATCTTTTCTGCAAGGGCGATTGAACGCCCTTGCACGCCTGCGACGATGGCTATGTAGCCGCCCGGCGCGAATCCGTTGAAGATTCGCCTGTCTCTTTAGCTCCAGCGGAGCGACCTGTTTATAGGAACGACGCGAAACCAAACCCCAAGCTCCGTTAGGAGCGACATCTGCCACATGCCGCTCCTAACGGAGCTTGGAAGACGTAATGCCCTCAATCTATAAACAGATCGCTCCTAACGGAGCTAAAGAAGCGGCAACGTCTCACCTCGTCTCTCAACGCTTGACGATTTTTGCAGCGCCGGAGGCGCGACCGGCTAATATCCAGTTGCGCCTCCGGCGCTGAAAGTGAACTGACCGGCTCAGGATAAAAGGCACGGAAGACTATTTCCAGCGCGCGCTCCGTTGTCACTAAATCCTGATCCGCAGCCATGCCAATCAATCCTCACGCGCGACGAGGTAATCCGCTTTCCATTCGTCTTTATAGCATTGACCAACCGCAAGGCGAGTTCGGATTCGGCTACGCCGCCCAGTCTGGCACGATTGCGACGCCTGACGAGTTGATCACGCAGGGCAACCTCATTTAGAAAACTTTCAAAAAACTTTTAGAGCGTGTTTAAGACTCTCCTGTCCGCATCTCGTAGTCTGCCATCGTTGCAGTGCTGCGGACGTAATACCCAACCGCAGTCGTCAAATCGAATAACTTACCAACCCGTCGAATAAGGAGTCTCTATGCAAGAATCTCAAAGAACGTTCGCCACTATGTTTTTGTGGTTGACGCTTGGCTGCCTGACGCAACCCGCGCTGGCGCAAAAAATCTATCAGGGCGCAGGCAATGGGGCGGCGACGGCTGCGCTGAACAGCATGCGCGCCGACATCGGCGGTGCAGACAACAGCCTGACGCCCAGCGCACAAGCCAGCGGGCGGCGCGAAATCAATTGGGATGCGGTGCGGCTGGACGGTACTGATTTCAATAGCACGACGACGACGATGGTCGCGGGCAAAATTACAGGCATTCCCGCGAATCGCTTTCAGGCGCGTGGCGTACTTTTTGACGGCGTGAATGCCGTAGCGAATGACGGATTCGTCAGCGCCAACGCTGGCGTAGCGGGGCAGTTTCCCGCCTTCAGCCCGGCCAATACGTTTATGGCGGTCAATGACAATACGATTGATGTGAATATGGTGCTGGCGAGCGCACCCGCGACGACGCCCGTGCCCGCCGTGACGCGCAGCTTTGGTGTGATCTTCCTCGATGTCGAAACGGCGAACAGTTCGAGCATCGAATACTTCAACGGCAATGTCAGTCTCGGCAAGTATTTCGTAACGCCCGGCCCCAGCGGCGAGGCTGAATTTCTCGGCGTACGCTTTAACGCGCCGATCATTACGCGCGTCATCATTACGGTCGGAGCGGGACGCATATTCAGTTTTGCCAACGGCCAAGTCACCACCGGCTTAGGCGATCAGACGGTGAACCCGCTGCAATACGCCGATCAGGCGGCGACGGACGATTTCATTTACGACGAACCGCTCTCGTTGACCGTACACGAAGCCGCCAGAACCTTCGTCGCCACCGGCAGCCCGGCTGCCGCGCAAGCCGCTTTAGAAGCCTATCGCGCCGCCATCGGAGGCGCTGACAATTCATTGAACGCTACGCCGCATGCGAGTGGCCGCCGCGAAATCAATTGGGACGCCGTGCGGTTAGACGGCACGGATTTCAATAACAACACGACCTGGCTCATTCCCGGCAAGCTGACGGGCATTCCGGTCAATCGCTTTCAGGCGCGCGGCGCGCGGTTCAATCGCGTACTCGCAGTCAGCAACGACGGCTTCGCCAGCGCCAACCCCACGATGGCTGGACAGTTTCCCGCGTTCAGTCCGGCGAATACGTTTTGCTCGTTTGAAGTGACCAAAGATACGGTGTGTGTATTGGCGAGCGCGCCGACCACTACGCCTGTTCCGGCTTCGACGCGCGGCTTTGGCGCGATCTTCCTAGACGTAGAAAAAGATCACACGTCGGCTATCGAATACTTCAACGGTTCGATCAGCCTCGGCAAATTCTTCGTACCCAAAGGCGCGAACGGCGAAACGCAATTCTTAGGTGTACTCTTCCCCTCGCCCGTCGTCACCCGCGTAGCCCTCACCACCGGCAGCGCCGATGTGTTCAGCGTGAGCAACGGACAGGTCATCAGCGGCGGAGCCGAAAGTGATACCAAAGACTTAGTTTCGCTGGATGATTTCATTTACGCCGAACCGGTGCTGAATGCGGTGAGCGTTTCGTCGGCGAGTTATAGCGCAGCGGCTTTGGCGAGCGATACGATTGCGAGTGTCTTCGGCAATTTCTGGCGCGGTGAACCGACGGCGGCGAGTACGAACCCGTTGCCCACTGAATTGAATGGCATCAAGGTGAACGTCCGCGATAGCGCAGGCACTGAAAAAAGCGCGCCGTTGTTTTTCACTTCGATTGGGCAGATCAACTACCTGATGCCGTCCGGGCTGGCGAGCGGCGATGCGCTGGTGACGATCACCAATACCGAAGGCCGTCGCGCTACGGGCGTCGTCAAAGTCGAAACTCTCTCGCCCGGCCTGTTCGCCGCTAACGCCAACGGTCAAGGCGTAGCCGCCGCCGTCGCCTTGCGCATACGCAACGGCAGCGAGCTGATT
>JABFSD010001008.1 GCA_013140935.1 Acidobacteriota bacterium | reverse complement strand
GCGTTGCGCGCTTCGTTCAATCGAATGTTCATGCCGCCGCAACTCGAAAACCTGCTGCTCGCCAACAGCGACGAAGCCCGCGCGCTTTCGCCTTTCGCCGATTACACCAACGGCGGAGCGCCGATCAAACCCGAAACGATGTCGGCTTATGAAATCGGTTTTGCGCAGGACGTAAAAGGCTGGTTCAAACTTGACGTAGCCTGGTGGGATCGTGAGTTCCGCAACTTCGACGACCCGAACGTTTTCTTTAACACGACGGTGATTTTCCCCAACAGCGTGACCAGCGGTTTCGCGCGCGGCCTCGAAGCGCGCCTTGACGTACCGTTGCGCAAAGGCTGGTCGGGTTACGTGAGCTATACGAACGCGCGCGTCCTGCAACGCGGCCCGATCAACGGCGGATTGTTTCTGACCGACGAGTTCGCCGAAATCGGCAACGGCATGCCCTTCATCCCCGACCACGATCAACGCAACGTAGGCGCGTTTGGCTTGATGCACTCGCGCCGCCTCAACCAGTTGGGCGAATGGTGGTTCGCCCTCGCCGGACGCCACGAAAGCGGTGTTCCGTTGCAAGTCGAAGCCGACCGCCTCGCTGACCTGCGCAAAGCGCCGAGCGCTGAACTCGTCAACTTCGACCGCCAGCGCGTCAAACCGTGGACGGTCTTTGATTTTTCTACGGGCTTTGATTGGCTGCGCCGCGACCGCGTGACGGTGTCGCTGCAATTCGATTTACAGAATTTCACTAACCGCGCTTTCGCTTATAACTTCGGCAATCCATTTGAAGGCACGCACTTCGGCCATCCGCGACTGGTGAGCGGCAAACTCAAATTCAATTTTCGATAAGAACTGCCGCAAGCTACGCGTGACGCTTCATGCTGCTAAGTTTTCAGCGATGGTTAAGCAACACCACCCAACGGATCGAGGCAAAGATAGGAACGATTGATCTAATAAGAATAGAGTTGCCTACGGCACGGTGAAGAAAATTAACTTTAATCGCCCTGCCTTCGGACATGATAAATATTGAGCAAATACATCTTTACTCCTGGATCATAAAGTAGTTGCCAAGATAAATTGGCACTGTCCCCCAATGCTGTAAACGTATCAAGCAACACTTCTCTCGCCCGTTGATTTTTTGCCCCTTTTCGGTCCTTCAGTTGGCCAAACATTGTAGGATATGCTCCTAAACCAATTTGCAAATTAGTCGCACGACTTAGAATTACGCAAAGATCTTCCAGCTTCTTCAATACAGTTTTCTCACCGGAAGAAAGAGTGACTAAAATATCTAGAACTGGTCGCTGCTGAGTCCATTTTCCTTCTTTGTTTTTTATTGTGTCTGGAATAATGTGAACCCCTCTTCCTGCTTTTTCTAGCCGGAACCTGCCGCCATTATCACTTGTGGCCTGTGCTTCTAAAACTTTCTGCATTACTACTATCGGGTCTGAAGGACGGTTTGTACTAGGCATTACTTGATAATTCACTTCCAGCTTCCCCCCTTTGGGAATTAGCACTTTAGGCGCTTGGCCTGGCGGATATTTATCAAGATCTCGGCGCACTTTTAAGGTTACATCCATAATATCACTTTGGTTTTCGTATAGAGGATCTTCATAGGTAATAATCCAGCCATATTTTCCTTCTAATAGTTCAGCAAATTTGGCTACAGGACGAGGATCGTCAACCATCAATTTCACGTTTTGAGAGCCTTGTCCATAAGCAGTAATTACCAGCAAAAAACAGCTTGCAGAAAATGCAAGCCGAAAAAGACTTTTCCCTAGATTCTTATCCAACAAACTATGTTTCCAGTTCATAATTATTCCCCTCATAAAGATTCTCAACGATCTCGCTTTCGATCAAGCCGAACCATATTGGGCTGGTCCGCGTTTAATAACGGGTGACCTAATTTGCGTTCACAAAAAATACAAATCAGGCCACCCATCTTTTTTCGAGCTAGTATGTTTTGGTTCTCGACTGCCCCGCCCGACCGCTTGAAACGGTGGTGACGCCAATATCTGCACCAACTATGTGTGTCGCATATAAGTGGCGTTGCGACCCACAGTTAATTTTCATTTGCTGATAAAAAGCCGTTTGACATGGTGCCCGTCCTTGCGCTCTGTAATAAGTTACAGAAACGGGACTCCACCCAATCTTATCAGGCCCATATTCATTAAAAACATTCACTGGCCAAGACTGATTCGAGTTATTGGTAACTTGATTGTAAATCGGCCTTGCAGATCCTTGGAACCAGCAGTCATCTTGCCCAGGGTTCGGAGACGATTCATAGGTCCTACGCCCCTGAAAACTGATACTGCTTGGCGGGGGCTGAAGCCGTTGTTGCCAGTGGTACCATGTTGGAACGTTATTATCCCAATCAACCGGAATGGTCGTTTCGCTGGTTGGAACTGGGCAGTTTTGCACTGCACAAGTCGTATATGGGTTAGCAGAATTCGCATAGGATTCGCAGCCCGACGTGTAAGGGTTGTAATTCCACCCTATCGTGTCCCAGTTAGCAAATAAATTGGCCGAACCAGGGTCTACGGCTGTTGCAAATCCGTTGCTATCAATTGTCGCCGCACTAGTGTTATCAGAGCTAAAACTGATGGACTGCGGGTCTACGCTATACCACGACATTGGGGCGCCGTAACACATCCTGTCCTGCTGTTCCGCATTACATTGCGTCGTGTCCTCTGGAAACCCCGTAATCCCACCGCTTGGAAGCAAGCGCGAACTATAGTAACTAGCCGGACAAAAGCATTGGCACTCGTAGGTAGAAGCCAACCCGCTGGCAAGATCAACGATCTGTGCCCGTCCAATAAACGTTTTGTTCTGCTTGCTGCGCATTGACCAGCTAATGTGCCCGCTGGATGCCTCAAATGGAAGGGGATTTCCCTCAGCGCCTTTTTCCTGTAAGTCCCTGATTTTACGAACATCGAAGATAACGGTTTGTCCGGCTGGTAATGTCTTCAAATTCGAACCCCAACGCCCACCAGCATAAACAATGTCTAAATGGAATTGTTGCGGTTGATTGGTGACGTTCTTGATGAACACTACGGTTGAACTCGAACCGTTGATAAACCACGGATAACCACCCGTACTGCTCATTCCGCCTTGCGGGTCTTTGAGTGGTAAAGCGAAAACGTGATTGCCGTTGGCAGAAACGCTACGTACCACAGCCACAACGCTGCCCGATGCGCCGGTATATTCAAGTTCCACGCCTGCCGTAGCGAAATCGGTTTGTTTGAGTTGAGCCAACGGCGCACTGAGTAATTTCATTTCACCCGCTCCGAGTTGCAAATCGGGAAAAGCTACCGTCCCCGTATCACCGTTTTGCTTCGCGTAAGGAACGCGCGCCTTCACCGTTGTTGCAACTGTTCCAATGTTACGCACCGCAACCACTGGCGTGAGCCATTCGTTGCCGACCTTACCAAGCCGCAACCCCGCGCCGTGCCATTGCGTAGTTTTGCCTTGCGCGGGATCATTGAAATTGACCGCCTCAGAAAAGCCGCGCGCTTCATCTGAAACATGAATCATTGCCATCAACGCGCCTTTTTCGCCGTTATGTTTAAGCGAAACGGCTCCGATGGCGGCTTTCTTGACCAAGCCGTGCGGCAACTCGACCACTTCAGATTCGTAGGGCTTGAGTTTCGCCTTGATAGGGTGTTGTCCATTGACGTTAAAAGTCGCTTCGCCTGTCACTTCCAGCGGAATGGCCGTCAGGTTAGAGACGATTACGCTAACACGCCCTTCGTCAGAGGGAAGCGCGTAAACCGCTTCCAATTGTGGCGAAGAAAACTTCATGCCCGGTTCGAGCAGTTGTTCGTCAAAGATCAAGCTGCGGTTGGCATCCACGATGCGTAAGCCGCCGCCCATTTCCATCATCCGGCCTTGATAGGTGAACTCAAAGCTGCCGCTGCGAAAAGCCGAGCCTGCGCTAATCGCCAAATGGTTCAGGTCTACTTCTGACGACGATTCGCCGGAAACGAAAACCTGCGGCGCGGTAAACGTTTGTCCGTTTTTCCCGTGCAAAATAGGCGTGACCGCAATCTGGTTCGGCCCTTTGTTGTTGAGTACCAACGACGAGCGAAAGTTATCTTCAGTGTTGTAATAGGTTCCGATCATGCGTCGCACCGTCGCCGGTTGGTCAGCGCAACAACCTTGTTGCTGGCTGGCTTTGTTTGCATTCGCCAGCGCCTTGGGTTCAAAGCGTTTGAAGAATTGCTGACCCGTGGGCGACATCGCCCCGGCCAGCAGAAAAAGAACGGCGACCGTTCCGGCGATTGCTTGCCAGAAGGGATGCTTCGCTCGTGAGCAAAAATTGACAGCTATAGTTGTGAAAGATAGTCTGCGCATAACGTAATTCCTCCGTTTAGTTGGGGGATGGTTATCAAGGGCGGGCAAGTGGACTGCGCAGGCGACCAAACCAAAGCAGTGCTTGCCCGCTTTTGTTAGAACGTGACGAGAAAATTGCTGGGAGATCAGATGCTACGACCGTCACCTTAGCCAAACTTGACGAGCAACGCTAGAGACAATTTCCGTTACTTGCGACAATTTCCGTCATGTCGTGATGGTACTTGGAAGGGCAAATGCCGAGTTCTTCCTTGAACGCGCGACGCATGGTCACCTCATTGGAAAAGCCAACCTGTAAGGCAATCTCTTGCAAGGTAAGTTCTCTGGCGTCAATCAGCGGCAGGGCTAACAGCACTCGCATTTTGCGCAGGTAACAAGGCAGCCCTATTCCTACGCATCCCATAAACACACGGCTGAAACGGTCTACGGAACGGTGAGAGCGATCCGCGAAGTTCTGGTAGCGCCAATCCCGCTGAGGTTCGGTGTGGATGAGCAATAAGGCTCTCTTGACGCGCGGGTCGCCGACAAGCTCTAACACTTGCGGCAAAGAAATGATTTGACTGACGACCTGTTCGATCAAGTCCGCCGGTTTGGGTTGGATCGAGTTTGCATGCGGCATAAGTCCCTTTCTAAAAAACGGTTGAAACCATTGTTTCAAGTGATAGATACACGTCACCCGCACTGGGGGTTGATCGGTAACGCAGCGATAACGCACACCTTAGGCCCATGGGACTTAGCCTTGCTTTCGATTTCGTGTGCGCAAAGAACCGAGCCCGGTGGCTTCCTGTTTTAGTTGGGGGTAATGAGTGAGTTTGGTGCGGCGCAATATAGGCTCGTCAGTGCCGTCGGACAATATGGAAAATTTACATAGCCGAGGCTGCGTTTTGATCCTCGGAAGAATGGATGCGTTTCGATAAGATGACACGTAGCGATTGATTTCCACGTTTGGTCTGGTTTGAGGAAAGATGAATTACCGCATCACGCTCGCTTATGACGGAACTGAATATCACGGCTTTCAGTGGCAGGACGGATTCGTCACGATTCAACGCGTGTTGGGCGAAGCGCTGCAAAAGCTCGCGGGCGAACCGGTCATCATTCACGCCGCCGGACGCACCGATGCCGGAGTCCACGCCGAAGGCCAGGTCGTTTCGTTTCGGATGAACAAAGAGTTTGACGGTTATCGTTTGCGCAACGCGTTGAACGGCAACCTGCCTTTCGACATTCGCGCGCTCACCACCGACAGCGCGCCCGATGACTTTCACGCGCGCTATCACGCGCAAGCCAAAACTTATCGCTATCAAATCTATGCCAGTCAGGTGATGAATCCGCTGTGGACGCGCTATGCGTGGCACTTCCCTTACGCGCTCGATGCCGAACGTTTGCGCGCCGATGCGCAGGCGTTGCTGGGGCAGCATGATTTCAGCGCGTTCACGGTGAGTTCGTCGGCGGTGAAATCGCACGTACGCACGTTGACCGACTTCCGCCTTGAGACTGAGGGCGCTTTATGGCGCTTGTGGTTTAGCGGCAACGGCTTTTTGCGTTATCAGGTTCGCACGATGGTCGGCGCGTTGCTGGACGTAAATCGCAACCGTTTATCCGTCAATTCTCTCAGCGAAATTATCGCGCGCCGCGACCGCAATCTAGCGGGCACAGCCGCGCCCGCACACGGGTTGACGCTCGCAAAAGTCGAGTACTAAGATGCGCCGCCTTCAAACGACGTTCTGACCACTTCAACATGCTAGAGAACTTTGCCGGACAAATAAAACCGGGTTCGCCCGAAGCATCGCTGCTCAAACAGCTTGATGCCGCGCGCCTGCCACGCCACGTCGCGGTCATCATGGACGGCAACGGACGCTGGGCGAAAAAACGTTTTCTGCCGCGCGTCGCAGGCCATCGCGCCGGCGTCGAATCAGTGCGCGTAACGGTTGACACCTGCGCACGGCTCGGCCTCAAGTCGCTCACGCTTTATGCCTTTTCGGTCGAGAACTGGAAGCGTCCGCCCTTTGAGATCGAAGCCCTGATGACCTTTCTCAAAGAATACCTGCGCAAAGAGGTCAAAAATCTGCACCGCGAAAACATCGTCTTTCGCGCCATCGGTCGTACCGCTGAACTTGATCAATCGGTGCAAGATGAATTGCGGGTTTCAGAAGCGACGACGGCGGGCAATACGGGAATGGTCTTGAACGTCGCGCTCAATTATGGCGGGCGCACCGAACTCGTTGACGCCTTTCGCCAACTCGCCGCCGAGTGCCAGCAAACCGGACGCGCGCCGCACACGATCAACGAAACCGACCTCGAAAAATATCTTTATACCGCCGGGCAAGCTGAACCGGATTTGCTCATCCGCACGAGCGGCGAATTGCGCGTGAGTAACTTTTTGTTATGGCAAATCGCTTACGCTGAAATTTACGTGACCGATACGCTATGGCCTGACTTCCGCCGCCCCGATTTATTCGCGGCGCTGCTGGATTACCAAAAACGCGAACGGCGTTACGGCGGCTTGATTGCCGAAGCAGCGCAAAACGCAAAGTGAAACGCTCCAAAAGTGAAAAGTGAAAAGCAGGCAGCGAACTATTCGTAACAAGCTGCCCACTTTTCGTTATTCACTTTTCACTTTTCACTTTTCACT
>JABFSD010000778.1 GCA_013140935.1 Acidobacteriota bacterium | reverse complement strand
TTCACCCTTGTGCATGTCAACGGGAATGCCGCGCCCGTTGTCTTCGACGGTGATCGAATTATCCAGATGAATCGTCACGCCAATCGTGTCGCAATAACCGGCGAGCGCTTCGTCAACCGAGTTATCCACGATTTCATAGACCAGATGATGCAAACCCAAATCGCCGTTTGAGCCGATATACATGGCCGGACGCAGGCGCACGGCTTCGCGGCCTTCGAGTACGGAAATTGAATCTGCGTCATAATCGTTCGCTTGGTTGCCATTCTTTTTGTTGTTTTCTGCCATCTCTATTTTTTTCTCTTTCGCTTTCATAGACCTGTTGCAAGTAGTAACGACTTCAGTCGTTCCGTGACCGTGTTGAGACGGAACGACTGAAGTCGTTACTACCGTTACTCGTCCTTAAAACGGAGCGCGATATTTGTCTTCATCGTTAAGTACCGTTGGCGCCGTTTCGTCTTTGGGTTGTAACCAATCCAGCTTGTCGCCCTTCGTTAAATTTTCGGCAAGTGCGGGCGTTGTGACCGGCTGAGTTGTAGGCTCAGTAAGTTGTGAGTCTGAAGCCTCCGTCTCCGGTTCTGAACTTGCCTGAATGTCATGATTTACTGCTTTGCCTGCCACGACATGAATCGTCCGAGCGCGTTGCCGATACCGTTCGGCAATCGAACTTTTTGAGGTCGAAACCAGCGTCTGCGCCTTGCCTTCGAGGTAATCTAAAAGCAGGCCGATGCGCTGTTGATCAAGCTCGGCATCAATGTCATCTATCAGGAAAAGCGGGTATTCTTCCGAAGCAGCATAGTACACGCTAAGTTGAGCTAAATCAAGGAGTAACAAGGCGCTGCGCTGCTGTCCTGAGCTGCCAAATTTGCCAGTTTCATAGCCGTCAAATTCGATCTCAAGATCGTCCCGATGCGGCCCGACGAGGGCGTAACCGAGACTCATTTCGTTCTTCAACCGCACCGCCATTCGCTCCCTCATCAGCGCCGCGTAATCATTCAAATCGCCCTTGCCTGCGAGCGAAGACTTATACCGAATCGCAATCTGTTCGTGCTGAAACAACTGCGGATTCAAATGCGCCTGCAACTTCGCCACATATGCCACGCGCGCCTGATGAATCTCTGTGCCCAACGCGACCAACTGATCGTTCCAGGCTTCGAGCAACGGAACGTACTTACTCAAGTCATCGGCTTCGCTGGCTTCGCGCAATAACGCATTTTTCTGCTTCAGCACGCGGTTGTATTCCGCCAGCGTGCCCAGATATGACGGCAAGGTTCCCACCAAGCCGCGATCAACGAACCGTCGCCGCGCTTCGGGCGCACCGCGCACTACGTCAAGCTCGTCGGCGGTGAATGCGACCGCGTCCAGATTGCCCAGATAGCGTACCGCCGCTTCGCGCTTGCCGTTCACAAACGATTGCTTGGTCGTAGCCGTAATCAACATCTGCAAGTCTTTGGTGAGATTGCCGCGCACTACGGTGCCGCGCAGGATGGCTTCTTTCTCACCATGTTTGATCGCGTCTTTGGGATGGTTCGTGCGAAAGGATTTCGTAGTGGCTAATAAATAAACGGCTTCCATCCACGCCGTCTTGCCCTGCGCGTTCTGCCCGTAAATCACATTGAGGCCAGGGCCGAATTCGAGGGCGTCAGAAAGGTTACGAAAGTTGAAGGCTTCGATACGTTGAAGGTGCATGTAGAGTTGGCATTGACGGTTGCCGATAACATAAAGAGCGCGAGTTGCCATCCTCGCGCTCTTTTATTTTGCCGACGTTGAACGTTTAGAAAGCCGCCGCGCCCGCTTCCGCTACGGCGTGATCTTGATCGCCGGAACCGCCGCTGACGCCGATTGAACCGACTACGACGCCGTCTTTTTTCAACGGAATGCCGCCTGCAAAAATCATGATGCGGCCATCATTCGACGCGTGAATGCCGAAAAACTGCCCGCCCGATTGCGAGTGCGTAGCCAAGTCTTTCGTAGCAATGTCGAAAGCACGCGACGTGAACGCCTTCTTGATCGAAATATCAATGCTGCCAATCCATGCGCCGTCCATGCGTACGTGCGAAACCAAATTTCCGCCGCCATCGGCTACCGCGATATTCATCGGCTGCCCGATTTCTGCTGCCTTCTTTTCTGCCGCCGCAATTACGCGACGTGCATCTGCGAGTGTGACCATGTGAAATTCTCCTTGTGAATGTTGTTGTTGAGTAAGTTTTTAAGATTGCCGCAAGGCTTCGATTTCTTCTTCGCTTAGACCAGTCAGCCTTGCAATAGCGGCGAGTGGGAAGCCGTCGGCCAACCCGCGTCGCGCGACATCGTGCATGCTTGCGCGCCTTTCAATGACCTTTGCGTCGTCAACCGCCGTATCAATCACATTTTTTAGATCGCGGTAATTCTTCAAACTGTTTTCATATTCCGCCAACTCTTCGCGCGTGAAGTTACCAACTTCGGCAATCTCAAACAGCTTGGCGAAAATCCTCTCCTGTAATTTGACCGGACGGTCGGTCAATGCGGGCAAACGTTTCAGCACGTAAAGCCATTTGTCGAAGCTCGTCATCAATTCAGCTTCGGTCTTATTAAACTTGGGCATTTCGAGATAAATGAACGTCAGCTTGTCATAAAAAACCCGATTGCCCTGATCCTTCAACTGCACGTAATGAAGCACCTCAGGACTGTTTTTGTCTTCAGCGAAAACGAAATCCAGCACGCCGACCAAATAGACTGCCGAAAGTTTGAAATCCCAATCGCTGCGGCGCTCTGCCTGCTCCCGAATCGGAAAGGTCGAGTAAAAGACGCTGCGGTCTTTGAAATAATTCTGCTTGGCCTTTTGCATTTCGACAATGAAGCGCTCGCCCGACTGGCTCATACAAAACAGATCGAACACGGCTCTACGATCTACTTTCGTATCACCCAACATCTCGTTCGGCGTGAAGCTCAAGTCCTGAATCTGATGATGCTGCGGCAATAACTGATTGAGAAAATCAATCAACAGATCTTTATTCGGCTCGCTGCCAAACAGCTTCTTGAAACCGAAGTCGGTAAATGGATTGAGATATTTTTCTGCGATAGTCATGCGTCAAAGCCTCTTAAGCGCGTAACAAACCAGAAAGTTCTAAAACACGTTTTGACCAATGTTGCGAGTCTAAAGCCATCTGTTCAAGTTGCTGTTTCTGTTGCCAGATGCTTTCAAACTTGTAATGCCAACGCGCCAGCAACAATTGAAGCTCCACTAATTCGGCAGCTACATGAATCTCAGCTTCAACGGCTGTCCATTCGATGAATTGCTTGCTTTCATCAATCAGGCTTTCGACAGCGGCACGATTTTCCTCGCGCGTCGAAAACGATTTGATGCGGCTCAAATTCGCCGCCAACCCGCCCAAGCGAATCGGCAGGCTGTCTTCTAAATAACGTGTGCGGATGCTGGTCCAATCTTTCATACGTCCCCCAATAAACGAACGGTGATTTCCTGAATGCGCTCTCTGATTTCCGGGTCAAGCACTTCGAGCGAGAGGTTATTTTGAGTTGGCCGGATGTTAATCAGCAACTCGTAAGTAACTTGCTGGCTGGCGGGATTCCAATCAGCGCCCCATACGTCTGATTGCTGGCTGCCTTGTTCCAGCAACACAGATTCACAATCGGCGTGCAAGGTGCCGCCGCCTGCCAAAAGGCCAAGGCGAATATCCACAGCCAGTTTGATGTATGTGACAAGCGCCTGCGACATTTCTTCAAGTTGATCTTTTGTCGCGGGTGCCGTGATGAGCATTACCATAATTATTAAGACTTGCGCCTGGTTTCCTATGTCATCCAATTTTGCAGGTTGAGCTTCATGCCGACGCAGCCATCAGGCTCTTTTCCCTCTCTGCCGCATAGCTCAAACACGCGCGAATGTCTTCTTCGGTCAAATAGGGGAAGTCAGACAGAATTTCTGCGTGCGTCATACCTGCCGCCAGATATTCCAACACGTCGTAAACCGTAATGCGCATGCCGCGAATGCGCGGCTTGCCGCTGCGTTTTCCCGGCTCGATAGTGATAATGTCTTTGTAACTCATAATTGTATTTGCTTTATAAGCACACTACTTCCATCCAAACACCTTACTCGAAAAGAATTGATATTTCGGGGAATTAGCCAACGAGGTAGCCTGAACAAGGCTTTGGAAGGTTCGTATTGCCTTATTGATCCGCTCTGTATTTTTCAGCCCATCTGTAAAAGCGTCTTCTAAGTGCTCACATAACGGGGCTGTTACTTCCACAATAGATGCCCAATAATCTTGTGCTTGAGTTGGAGAACATTTCTCACCAAACGACAACCTGAATTTATTTGGGGCGGGCTTCTTTATAAAAATCTCTAAGCACGAAGAAATAGCAGCAACCAGTAAATACGTAGCCCCACGATGGCGAAAGAATTCAAGCTCTCTTTTCTCAATCTCCGTCAAGCCATCTTGATTTTTCCGCGACTTCTCAACCAACTGCATTTTCCTCGCTTCCGCGGCTCTCAAAAGAGAGAAAGCGAAAACAATATGCATCGCTGTCGCCTCTTCATTGAAATACTTCGAGTATAAGGTATCTGAAATCCAAATATTCGTTTTCTGGTTATACGCTATTGCTGGATCTTGGTGCATAGCGGCCAACGCTTGCCCCACAGTATATGATGGCAACAATTGTGGTGTTCTCTTGATAACATCGGTAAACCCTCCCCTTCGCCCACCTTCATACTCTGAGCTTGGAATCTTTTGAAACTCCTCTCTCAGACGTTTCTGAATATTATCTCGACTTCGAAAATCTGAGGCCGTTATTTTATTCTGACTGTTATTGTACTGGATTATGTTATACACCAAATCAGTATCTGCTGTCTGAACAAACCTAACTGGAACAATAGCATTATCCTTTGGACTTTTGGGCAACGAACCAATTGCACCCGTCGTCTGGGCACCATTAACGATTGATAGTCCTTTTACTTTAAGAACCAGCTTTTTCCCTGCCACGGGAGTTTCGTAGCTATTGACCAAAATCGTAAGCCCATTATTAAATACCCAAAAGTTCTCTGGTGAGCTTTCGGCGGTCTTTTTTATTCCGTGGTTTATGTTTACATCAGACTTTCTCGATCCTAAGTAATCACGAATATTGGCTGAAAAAAGGCGAGTTCTATACTTGCGGTAGATAGTATAGAGAAAACGGGCGCTAACAGTCGTTACGTAGGCCTTCCAGTCTTTACCCTTCAACTCGTATCCGTCACTTACTTGGATATTAAACTCATCGTTCACCAAAATGGGAGACAACGTATCCTTATACCATTTTTCTAGTTGCCCACTACCAACTTCCAAGGCTTTAACTTTCACGCTTTTGCCGTGGAACTCTCGCTTCAGTATGGCGTCGGCAGAGTGTTCAACTGTAAGAAGTTCTTGCTTCACATTTTCTGATTCAGGCAAATTATGTGTGTACCAAACAAAAATTTCTCCAATGGTACCTTCTCTAATCGCTTCCCTTAATTCTTCGGCTGAAGATTTTATCCTCTCGGGCAATCCCGCAACTGGTCGCGCCAAGAGCCACGTAACAGCCGTATTCAGATCACTTGCTTTGTTGGCAGGTGCGGAGGCTTTCGCCTTTTGAGAAAAGAAATTTTGACAAATGACAGCAACACCATCGTCCTTGTTCAAAAATACGATGTCGCATTTTTTGTCATCATTTCCATCTGTGATTGATTCCGCTGCTACCGTGTTTATGTCATCCAAGTGAAACCTAAGAGCCAGAGCGAACAACCCTAACGCATTGTCACCGTATACCTGAATATCTGATCGCGCATTGAAAGCTGATTCCCACGTTTTCATAATTCCTCCTACCAGTTTTCCTTTAAAATTTTGCAACCTTTTAATCCCCCGCCGCCTGCGCCGCCGCATCAAACGGCGCGAAATGCTTCCCGAAATGAATCTCCAACATCTCCGCATACGTTTCCTCATTCTCACGCAACGTAGCAAAAAACGGCTCGCGGAAGTCGGCGTGATGCAGCACCGAACCGAACGTGACGTGCAAAATCTCGCGCGCGTGGAAGTCATCGAGCAGCGTCATCAATTGATCGTCGGCCAACGAAGCCAGCGCAGGCATCTTTTCGACTTGCGCTGAGACGTGGTAGGTCGCGCGGTCGGTCGGGTAGCGTTCAACCGCAAAGGCCGTAATCGCGCGGAAGAGCGACGCGTTGTGTTTGCCGATGGCGCGCAGGCTCTCGAGATAGCTCGTACCGGCGGTCTTGAGGTGTACGAACTCGCCCGCGACGCGTGCGGCGATGGGGTAAACGCTGAACTTGTCAGAGCCGGAATGCAGGCTGAGTTTGTATGGGCCGTAAGTTTGCGAGACGGCGAAATGTTGCGCGAAGGATTTTTCAAATTCGCCTAGGTCGCCGAGGTAATCTACTCCCTTTTCAAAATCGCCGACGTAACGCGGCGCGAGGCTCACCCATTTGACGCCGAGACGCCGGAGTTCATTGGCGATGTAAATGTGTTCGGCGACGGTGGTGACGGTGTCGGATTCGTCAACACTCATTTCGAGTTCAAAGTCGCGCGCACCCATTGCGGTTTCAAGGTAGCGATACATCTTGACCGTATGCGCGATGACGCGACCGTATTTCGCCGCCGCGCGCAGCAGAGCGTCTTCATCCAGCGCGAATTTGAACGTGCCTAGATCACCCCCAAGATCGAAAGTCTTTTGCAGCCGCGCCTGTGTGTCGTCCCACGACGTACCGAGTTCAGCCCACGGCAGCGCGGCGCACTTGTCGCGCAATTCGGCAACGGGCGCGGTGTTGGCGGCGTTGTCTACGTGGGCGCTGGGGTCAATCGTGTAAAAGGTGTAACCAGCCGCCGCGCATACATCAATGTCTTCGGTGGTCTTGAGGTGGTCGGCGTCGGCTCCGAAACCGTCGCGCCAGCCTTCCTGCAAGACGCCCCACAGCGCGTCTTCTTGCACTTCTTGCGGATTGCGTCCGGTGCGCGTGTTGTCGCGGATG